>NZ_ATLN01000128.1:0-43191 GCF_000416195.1 Pseudomonas sp. CFII68 | reverse complement strand
CCCCTTGCGGCGCACTCACGGCCCGCGAAGCCCACAACGGACGCTGGCCGCTGATACGCGACAACGGGCCATCGGTGGGCAGGGTCCCGGCCGCCACTGGCGTCGGCACCGGCGCCTTGGCGACCTTGTCCTGCGCCTCTTGCTGCTTGGCAGCCGACAATGTCGCCGCCTCGCCAGACGCCAGCGGCTTGTTCTTGGACATCTGGCGCAGCAGCACGTCGGCCAGGCCGATACCACCGCCTTCGCGGGACATGGAAACGGCCAACTGCTGGTCGTACATTTCCTGGTACTGCTTGGCTTCCGGCGTGTTCATCGGATTGTCCTTGCCCAAGGCCTCGGTGGCCGAACGCATGGACTTGAGCATTTCGCCGAGGAACAGCGACTCGAATTCCTGCGCCACTTTGCGCAGGTTGCCTTCGCTGTTCTTGTCGCCGACCTTGAGCTGGTTGAGGCGATTCAGGTCCGAGTAAGAACCCGAATCCCCGCTGATCAAGGCGCCTTTGCGCATATCAACCATGGCCGCTTTCCTTAAATCACGATCAGGTCGGCTTGCAACGCGCCGGCCTGCTTCAAGGCTTCGAGAATGGCCATCAAGTCGCCCGGCGCCGCGCCGACCTGGTTCACCGCCCGGACGATTTCATCCAGGGTAGTGCCCGGGCCGAACTTGAACATCGGCTTGGCTTCCTGCTCGGCATTGACCCGCGAACGCGGTACCACAGCGGTCTGGCCGTTGGACAACGGCCCCGGCTGGCTGACGATCGGGTCTTCGGTGATGGTCACCGTCAGGCTGCCGTGGGTCACGGCGGCCGGAGACACCTTGACGTTCTGGCCGATCACGATGGTGCCGGTACGCGAGTTGATGATGACTTTCGCCACCGCCTGGCCCGGGTCGACCTCAAGGTTTTCCAGGATCGACAGATAGTCGACCCGCTGGCTCGGATCCAGTGGCGCGGTGACGCGGATCGAGCCGCCGTCGATGGCCTGGGCGACGCCTGGGCCGAGCATGTCGTTGATCTTGTCGACAATGCGCTTGGCGGTGGTGAAGTCGGAACGGTTGAGGTTCAGCGTCAGGCTGTTGCCCTGGTTGAAACCGCTCGGCACCGCCCGCTCCACCGACGCCCCCCCTGGGATGCGGCCGGCCGACGGAACGTTGACGGTGATCTTCGAACCGTCGCGACCCTCGGCATCGAAACCGCCCACCACCAGGTTGCCCTGGGCGATGGCGTAGACGTTGCCGTCGATACCCTTGAGCGGCGTCAGCAACAAAGTACCGCCGCGCAGGCTCTTGGAGTTACCGATGGACGCAACGGTGATATCCACCTGCTGGCCAGGCTTGGCGAACGCCGGCAGATCGGCACTGATCGACACCGCTGCGACGTTCTTCAACTGCACGTTGCCGGAGCCCGCCGGCACCTTGATGCCGAACTGCGACAACATGTTGTTGAAGGTCTGCAGGGTGAACGGGGTCTGGGTGGTCTGGTCACCGGTGCCGTTCAGGCCCACGACCAAACCGTAGCCGATCAGTTGGTTGGAACGCACGCCCGAAATGCTGGCGATGTCCTTCAAACGCTCGGCTTGAGCGGTAAAGGCCGCCGACATCACCAGGGCACCGATCAACAGCTGCTTAAGATTCAACTGGGCCACCTAGAAAGGGAACTTCGGGCTGAGGAAGAAACGGTCGAACCAGCCCGGCTGACTCGCATCGGCAAAGGCACCGGTACCCGAATAAGTGATGCGTGCATCGGCTACACGGGTCGACGGAACAGTGTTGTCAGTGGAAATGTCATCGGCGCGAACCATGCCGGCGATGCGCACCAGTTCGTCACCGGTGTTGAGCGTCAGCCACTTCTCGCCACGCACGGCGATGATGCCGTTGGGCAACACATCGGCGACGGTCACGGTGATCGAACCGGTCAGGCTGTTGCTCTGGCCGGACTGGCTGTCGCCCTTGGTGGCCCGATCAGCGCTGTAGCCAGCGTTGAGGCTCAGGTCATTGCTCCCGATCGGGTTGTTGGTGGTCAGGCTGGAGCCGAACAGCGAGGTCAGGCCGACGCTGGTCTCGCTGGTCTTGTCGATTTGCGAGTTGGCGTTCTTGCTGGCCTGGGTCCGCTCGTTCAGGGTGATGGTGATGATGTCACCGACCCGGAAAGCCTTGCGGTCGCTGTACAGGTTCTGCTCGAAACCGGCCTGGTAGATCGAACCATTATTGGCGGCAGCCGGCAACGGCGTGCGCGGCAACACCGGGGCGTAATACGGGTCATTGGGCCTGGGTGTCGGCGCGACACAGCCCGCGAGTGCGGTGATCCCACTCAGTGCCAGAACAGATACGAAGCGTTTCATGACCCTACCTCTTGGTGTTGCAGGCGACCCTGGGGCCGCCCTGTCTACGTAATGACGGACGTTGCGACGTGATTACAGATTCTGCGTAACGAACGAGAGCATCTGGTCGGCGGTGGAGATCACCTTGGAGTTCATCTCGTAGGCGCGCTGGGTGGTGATCATGTTGACCATCTCCTCAACGGTGCTCACGTTGGACGTTTCCAGGGTGTTCTGCAGCGTGGTACCGAAACCGTTCAGGCCGGGGGTGCCGACTTGCGGCGCGCCACTGGCGGCGGTTTCCAGGAACAGGTTATTGCCCACCGCTTGCAGGCCGGCCGGGTTGATGAAGTCGGCGGTCTGCAGGTTGCCGATCACTTGGGAGGCCGGGTTGCCCGCCACGGTGACGGACACGGTGCCGTCACGGCCCACGGTAAAGGTCTGGGCATCGTTCGGGATAACGATCGCTGGCTCCAGGGCGAAACCACTGGCGTTGACGATCTGGCCATTGGAGTCGAGGTGGAACGTGCCGTCACGGGTGTAGGACGTGGTCCCGTCCGGTTGCAGGATCTGGAAGAAACCGCGACCGTCGATGGCCATGTCCAGCGGCTGCTCGGTGGTTTGCAGGCTGCCGGCGTTGAAGTTTTTCTGGGTGCCGACGATGCGCACACCGGTACCCACTTGCAGGCCCGACGGCAGTTCGCTGTCCTGGGTCGACTGGGCGCCAGGCTGGCGTTTTACCTGATACAGCAGGTCCTGGAACTCGGCACGATCACGCTTGAAACCCGTGGTCGAAACGTTCGCCAGGTTGTTGGAAATAGTGGAAAGGTTGGTGTCCTGGGCGGACAGACCTGTTTTGGCAACCCAAAGAGCCGGAAGCATTCGATTCTCCTCGTACGCCTGTTTTTCGGCGCGACGCTGTAATTAATAGTTAGATCTGCAAGACCCGAGCCATGGCTTCATCGCCTTCTTTGGCGGTGTTCATCATCTTGACGTGGAGCTCGAACTGCTTGGCCAGGGCCAGCACCGAGGTCATCTCATCCACGGCGTTGACGTTGCTCGCCTCCTGGAAACCCGACACCAACTGCACGTTGCCGTCGATGGGCGCCGGCTGGCCGTCCTTGGTACGGATCGAACCGTCCAGGCCCTTGGTCATGGTCTTGAGGTCCGGGTTGACCAGCTTGATGCGATCCACTTCAGCCATCACCCGCGGGCCTTCGCCCATGGCGCGGATGCTGATGGTGCCGTCCTGGCCGATCTCGATTTTCTGCTCCGGCGGCACGGCGATCGGACCGCCATTGCCCATCACCGGCATGCCGTTGCCGGCGCGCAGCACACCCAGGGCGTCAACATTGAGGCTGCCGGTGCGCACGTAGCTTTCGCCGCCGTCAGGGTTCTGCACGGCCATCCAGCCAGGCCCGCTGACCGCCACGTCGAGGTCACGACCGGTTTCAATCAGCGCACCCGGGGTAAAATCCGTGGCAGGCCGCTCGGACAGGGCAAACGCCCGCGCCGGAAAGCTGTCGCCGAACACCGGCATCGAACGTGCCTGCTCCAGGTCTTTCTGAAAACCATTGGTGGAGATGTTCGCCAGGTTGTTGGCATGGGCCCGCTGCGCCAGTGCGTTCTGGCTGGCGCCGGTCATTGCCACATAAAGGTACTTGTCCACTGTCGTTCCTCTGCATGCCGGACGTTTGCCGCCCACTGCTGTGTTGCACAGCCTTAAGCAATTTGCAGACCAACTTTTTTCTGGCGCTGATGCCCCTGGTAAACAAAGGGCTTGGAGGTTTTGGAAGGGATTCTGCAAATGTACCGAAGACGAAAAACCGGCGGTGTCGTGCCGCTGCAAGGCAAAGGTTTACCCATCCGGCAAGTGCACCACATTTTTGTGGCGAGGGGATTTAGCGAAACGTCGCACCGCCCCGCTGGGGTGCGTAGCAGCCCTAAAGCAGTCAACCTGACACACTTTAATGTCTGTTTTTAGGGGCGCTTTGCACCCCAGCGGGGATAAATCCCCTCGCCACAATTGATTACACTCCAGGCTCCTTGCCAACTTCATATTCGCGTAACTTATTGGCAATGGTCGTATGGGAAACCCCCAGCCGCTTGCCCAGTTGCCGGCTGCTCGGGTGCTCGGAGTACAAGCGCTCCAGCACCGCTTTCTCGAAACGCCCGACGATCTCGTCCAGGCCACCCTCGAGGGAAAAATCGCCAAGGGGTTGGCGCATGCCGTAATCCGGCAAGCGGATATGCTCGGCCTTCACCGTGCCGCCATCGCACAGGGAAACGGCCTGGAACAGCACGTTTTCCAACTGCCGGACATTGCCCGGCCAGTGGTAGTGACTGAGACGATCCATCGCCGCCGGGGCCAGCTTGGGCAGGGCACAGCCGATCTGGCGACTGGCCTGGTCGAGGAAATGCTCCACCAGCGGCGCCAGGCCATCGAGGCATTCGCGCAGCGGTGGAATGTGCAAGGAAAGGACGTTCAAGCGGTGGTACAGATCCTGACGGAATTCTCCCCGGGCGCAGAGTTCGGACAAATCGACCTGGGTGGCACAGATCACCCTGACGTCCAGGTACACCTCTTCATCGCTGCCGACACGCCGGAAGCAACCGTCCTGCAGGAAGCGCAGCAGTTTCACTTGCAGGCGCGGACTCATCTCCCCGACGCCGTCGAGGAACAGCGTTCCCCCGGCGGTCAGTTCCAGCAGGCCGAGCTTGCCTTCGGCCCTCGCCCCTTCGAATGCGCCGGGGCCGTAGCCGAACAGCTCGGTCTCGGCCATGGACTCCGGCAGCCCGGCACAATTGAGCGCCATCAAGGGCGATTGCCCGCGCGGGCTCGCCAGGTGACAAGCTCGGGCCAGCAGTTCCTTGCCCGTGCCGGTTTCGCCTTCTATCAATAGCGGCGCGTCCAGCGGTGCCATGCGCCGGGCCTCACGGACCACCGCCACCATGACCTTCGAACTCTGGAAAATACTGTCGAAGCCGCGCAGCTCCTGCTTGCGCACGTTATAGATACGTTCACCCACCCGGTCGGCCCGGTGCAGGGTCAGCACCGCACCGGCCATGGCTTCGCTGTCGTCGTGCTCCGATTGCAGTGGCGCGATGTCGGCCAGGAACACATCGCCCTTGACCTTGACCCGCAGGCCGTTGATGCGCGACTGGTTGGCCCGCACCAGTTCCGGCAAGTCGAAATCCTCGGCATAGCGGGACAGGGGGATCCCCGGCACCTCGTCCACCCGCACCCCGAGCAACTGCGCCGCCGCCCGGTTGGCCGCGACGATGGAGCCGCCCATGTCGATGGACAGCACCGGAAACTCCAAGGCGCCGAGCAAGGCGTTGAGTTCCATGTGCCGACGCTCGCTGGGCATCAGCCCTACACGCTTGACGCCAAATACCCCGGCGATGCCTTCGAATTTCGGACGCAGCGCCTGGAACTGAATGTTGATCAGGTTCGGGCAGTGCAGGTAGATCGCGTTGCCATGCTCGCCGCCGACCTCCCCCCGGGCGACGTTGATGCCGTACTCCACCAACAGGTTGAGGATGTCCCGCAGGATGCCGATGCGGTTCTGGCAATGGACTTTGATGCGCATGAAGAGACCCGATGCTGTTCACTTAAGGTTTGTTTGATTCATTGTGGCGAGGGGATTTATCCCCGCTGGGTTGCGCAGCAACCCCCTTATTCCTCGCAGCGCCACAATCCATAGGCGAGCGCTTCGCACTCGAACGGGGATAAATCCCCTCGCCACAAGGCCTGTTCCCTGCGCGACAGCGCAGCGTCGAAGACGCGGCGGCCACTCCCTCACCACACAGGTTTCTGCGTGGCAGCACAAATAGCCGTCAAGATTATGTGACAGTTGTAGGCCAATTCCCACCGGAAAAACCCGACAACAGCGTAAGCCGGGCCAACTCGTAACGAAAACTTTACGATTTTACTTTTCCTTCACCTGCCCGACCTTTTCCCGCGTGCTGCACATGTCGCTGCTTCGCGCTATCTCTATTGCATCGCTGGACATAAAAACAACACATCTTCCCCCTGAGGGAAATCAGCAGGAGAGCAGCATGAAGCAGACGCAGTACGTGGCCCGCGAGCCCGACGCGCAAGGTTTTATCCACTACACCGCCGAAGAACACGCGGTGTGGAACACGCTGATCACCCGCCAGCTGAAAGTCATCGAAGGCCGTGCATGCCAGGAATACCTCGACGGCATCGACAAGCTGGGCCTGCCCCACGACCGTATCCCGCAACTGGATGAAATCAACAAGGTGCTGGGCGCGACCACGGGCTGGCAAGTCGCCCGGGTACCGGCGTTGATCCCCTTCCAGACTTTTTTCGAATTACTCGCCAGCAAGCAGTTTCCGGTGGCGACCTTTATTCGTACCCGCGAAGAGCTGGATTACCTGCAAGAGCCGGACATTTTCCACGAGATCTTTGGCCACTGCCCGTTGCTGACCAACCCCTGGTTTGCCGAATTCACCCACACCTACGGCAAACTCGGCCTACAGGCGTCCAAGGAAGAACGGGTATACCTGGCGCGCCTGTACTGGATGACCATCGAGTTCGGCCTGGTGCAGACCCCACAGGGCCGGCGCATCTACGGTGGCGGCATCCTGTCCTCGCCCAAGGAAACCGTGTACTGCCTGTCCGACGAGCCCGAGCACCAGGCCTTCGATCCACTGGAAGCCATGCGCACGCCGTATCGCATCGACATCCTGCAACCGGTGTATTTCGTGCTGCCCGAGCTCAAGCGCCTGTTCGACCTGGCCCACGAAGACATCATGGGCATGGTCAAGCGCGGTCGGGAACTGGGCCTGCACACGCCGAAATTCCCACCCAAGGCTGCGTGAACCGCGTCTTTTAATCTCAATTGAGTCTGTTGCACAACGCGGCTTTGCTTTAGCGTGGGTGCATCGACGTTTTCAAAAATTCGATCCAGGAACACACCATGAACACTCTGAACCAAGCCCATTGCGAAGCCTGCCGCGCCGACGCCCCACAAGTCAGCGACGAAGAACTGCCGGTGCTGATCAAGCAGATCCCCGACTGGAACATCGAAGTGCGCGACGGCGTGATGCAGCTGGAAAAAGTTTTCCTGTTCAAGAATTTCAAGCACGCCCTGGCGTTCACCAACGCTGTCGGTGAAATTTCCGAGGCCGAAGGCCACCACCCAGGCCTGCTCACCGAATGGGGCAAAGTCACCGTGACCTGGTGGAGCCACTCCATCAAGGGCCTGCACCGCAACGACTTCATCATGGCCGCCCGCACCGATGACGTGGCCAAGACCGCCGAGGGCCGCAAGTAATGCATTTCGACGCCATCGGCCGGGTACCCGGCGACCCGATCCTTGGCCTGATGGAGGCCTACGGGGCGGACAGCAACCCGAGCAAGTTCGACCTGGGCGTGGGCGTCTATAAGGACGCCCAGGGTTTGACGCCGATTCTTCAATCCGTGAAGCAGGCCGAGCAGCGACTGGTGGATCGCCAGACCACCAAGACCTACATCGGCGGTCACGGCGACGCTGCGTTCGGCCAGTTGATCAACGCGCTGGTGCTGGGCGCCGACTCGCCGCTGATCAGCGCAAAGCGTGCCGGTGCCACCCAGACACCGGGCGGCACCGGTGCGCTGCGCCTGAGTGCCGACTTCATCGCTCAATGCCTGCCGGGCCGTGGGGTATGGCTGAGCAACCCGACCTGGCCGATCCACGAAACCATCTTCGCCGCGGCCGGGGTCAAGGTCAGTCACTACCCTTACGTGGGCGCTGATAACCGCCTGGATTTCGAAGCAATGCTGGCGGCCCTGAACCAGGCGCCCAAAGGTGATGTGGTGCTGCTGCACGCCTGCTGCCACAACCCCACCGGATTCGACCTGTCCCATGAGCAATGGCGTCAGGTGCTGGAGGTGGTGCGCAGCCGCGACCTGCTGCCGCTGATCGACTTCGCCTACCAAGGCTTCGGCGATGGCTTGGAGCAGGACGCCTGGGCGGTCCGGCTATTTGCCCAGGCCCTGCCGGAAGTGCTGGTCACCAGTTCCTGTTCGAAGAACTTCGGCTTGTACCGCGACCGTACGGGTGCGTTGATCGTCTGCGCCCGCGATGGCGAGAAGCTGGTGGATATCCGCAGCCAACTGGCAAACATCGCCCGCAACCTGTGGTCGACACCGCCGGACCATGGCGCGGCCGTGGTGGCGACCATTCTCGGCAACCCGGAACTCAAGAGCCTGTGGGCCGATGAAGTCCAGGCCATGCGCCTGCGCATCGCGCAATTGCGCAGCGGCTTGCTGGAGGCCCTCGAACCCCATGGCTTGCGCGAACGCTTCGCCCATATCGGCGTGCAACGCGGGATGTTCTCCTACACCGGCCTGACGCCGGAACAGGTCAAACACCTGCGCGAGCGCCACAGCGTCTACATGGTCGGCACCGGCCGGGCCAACGTGGCCGGCATCGATGCGACGCGCCTGGACCTGCTGGCCGAGGCGATTGCTGACGTTTGCAGATAACCAGCCTTTAAATAGCTGAACAGACCCCCTTGTGGCGAGGGGATTTATCCCCGCTGGGCTGCGCAGCAGCCCTAGATCAGACACCTTGGAATGTCAGGCCACCCCAGGCTGGGGGCTGCTGCGCAGCCCAACGGGGATAAATCCCCTCGCCACAGATAAGTCCTCTCACCACAGGCGCTGCGCCAGACGCTCTACCTACAGGCCTGTCCACTCGCGGACAAACTGCCCGACATCTTCCTGCGGTGCCGTGCGCGCTTCTTTCTGCGGCGTGCCCAGGTAGAGGAAACCGATCACCTCTTCCCCGTCTTCAAGGCCAAGCCCCCTGGCCACATGCGGCGAGTACGCCAGCTCACCGGTCCGCCACACGCCACCGACCCCTTGGGCATACGCCGCCAACAAGATGCCATGGGCCGCGCAGCCGGCCGCCAACAACTGTTCGGATTTGGGGATCTTGAAATGGTCCTGCAGGCGAGCAATCACCACCACGACCAGAGGCGCACGCAATGGGCCGTTGAGGGCCTTTTCCACGACCGCTTCCGGTACCAGCGGGTCATTGAACCGCGCCGCTTCGGCCAGCAGTTCGCCCATGCGATTGCGCGCCTGCCCTTCGACCGTCAGAAAACGCCATGGCCGCAACTGGCCGTGATCCGGCGCCCGCATGGCCGCGGCGAACATGAGTTCACGCTGCTCCGGCGTGGGGGCCGGGTCCACCAGGCGCGGGACGGAAACACGGTTGAGCAAAGCGTCGAGAGCCTGCATCGGCCACCTCCTGAAAAAATGTCCGGCTATTCTAGTGGCTGTGCGGCGAGTTCGTTAGCGCAAAATCCGCGACCCGGCGCCCACTCGGTTCCGGGTGCCGGTTTACAGGACGCTTGCCGCAGGTAGAATGGCGCCCTTCCCTTTCAGCCTGAGCGGACTTCATGGCGTTGCCGACCCTGCGGATCATTGGTTTCATCATCGGCATCTTCCTGATCACCCTGGCGATCTTCATGGTCGTGCCCATGGCCACGCTGCTGATCTACGAGCGCACCAGCGACCTGCCGTCTTTCCTCTGGTCGAGCATGATCACCTTTGTTGCCGGCCTGGCCCTGATTATTCCCGGACGCCCGGAGCACATCCACCTGCGCCCTCGGGACATGTACCTGCTGACCGTCAGCAGTTGGCTGGTGGTTTGTGTGTTTGCCGCGCTGCCGTTCCTGCTGACCCAGAAGATCAGCTACACCGACTCGTTTTTCGAAAGCATGTCCGGCATCACCGCAACCGGCGCCACCGTCCTGAGTGGCCTGGACAACATGTCCCCGGGTATCCTGATGTGGCGCTCGCTGCTGCACTGGCTCGGCGGCATCGGCTTCATCGGCATGGCGGTGGCGATCCTGCCCCTGCTGCGCATCGGTGGCATGCGGTTGTTCCAGACCGAGTCGTCGGACCGCTCGGAAAAAGTCATGCCCCGTTCCCACATGGTGGCGCGGTTGATCGTGGCGTCCTACGTGGGCATCACCATTCTCGGCACCCTGGCGCTCTGGTGGGCCGGGATGAGCCTGTTCGATGCCATCAACCATGCGATGTCGGCAATCTCCACCGGCGGTTTTTCCACCTCGGACCTGTCCCTGGCCAAATGGACCCAGCCGGCCGTGCACTGGGTCGCCATCGTCATCATGATCCTCGGCAGCCTGCCGTTTGCCCTGTATGTGTCGACGCTGCGAGGCAATCGTCGGGCGCTGATCAAGGACCAGCAGGTCCAGGGGCTTATCGGCGTACTGCTGGTGACCTGGCTGGTGCTCGGCACCTGGTATTGGGCAACCACCGACCTGCACTGGCTGGACGCGTTGCGGCACGTGGCACTGAACGTGACGTCCATCGTCACCACCACCGGCTTTGCCCTGGGCGACTACAGCTTGTGGGGCAATTTCTCGCTGATGTTGTTCTTCTACCTGGGGTTCGTCGGCGGTTGCTCGGGCTCGACGGCTGGCGGGATCAAGATCTTCCGCTTCCAGGTCGCCTACATCCTGCTGCGGGCCAACCTTAATCAACTGATCCACCCGCGCGCGGTGATCAAGCAGAAATACAACGGTCATCGCCTCGACGAAGAAATCGTCCGCTCGATCCTTACGTTCTCGTTCTTCTTCGCCATCACCATCTGCGTGATCGCGCTGCTGCTGTCGCTGCTGGGCGTGGAATGGATGACGGCGCTGACCGGTGCAGCCAGTACCGTGTCCGGCGTCGGCCCGGGGCTGGGGGAAACCATCGGGCCGGCTGGCAACTTCGCACCGCTGCCGGACGCGGCCAAGTGGATTCTGTCAGGCGGCATGCTGCTGGGCCGACTGGAAATCATTACGGTGTTCGTGCTGTGTATCCCGGCGTTCTGGCGTCACTGACCGGTCAAGACTGGCTCGCCAACCGTGCCCGGTATTCGCCCGGTGTGGTGTCGAACCAGCGGCGAAAGGCCCGAAAAAAATTGCTCGGGTCGGCAAACCCCAGCAGATAGGCGATTTCGAGCAGCGTCATGCCTGGCTGCGCCAGGTACTGCTCGGCCAGTTCGCGGCGGGTGTCTTCGAGCAGGCTCTGGAAACTCGTGCCTTCCTCCTGTAAACGCCGCTGCAAGGTGCGCTGCGACAGGTGCAGCGTCTGCGCCACCACGTCTCGCTTGGGCTCGCCCTGGGGCAACAGTCGGCACAACGCTTGTCGCGCCTTGTGGGTCACGCGGCTTTCCGAAAAGCGCGCGAGATACTCCCCGGCAAACCGGTCGTGAAGCTGCGCCATGGCTTCGTTGGCCGTCGGCAGCGGCGCCTCCATGTCGGCCCGTTCAAAAATCAGTGCGTCATAAGGTGCGCCGAACACCAACGGCGCGCAGAAAGCTCGCTGATAAGGCGCCAGGTCCAAGGGCTCGGCGCCTTGGCACAGCACTTTCACCGGGTGCAGGGCGCGCCCGGTCAGCCAACTGCATAGCGCCAACGCACAGGCCAGGGACGCTTCGGCACTTTGGCGAGTGGGGGGCAGATGGTCCCCATGCACCGTCAGGATCAGCCCGTAGCCTTCTTCCAACCGACGAAAACTCAATTCGGCGCTTTCGGCAATGATCCGCTGGTATCGCACCAGCCGTTGAAAGCCCTCTGCCAGGGTGCGACTGGACATCAAGGCGTAGCCAACCACATGGAACGAGGCCGGGCGCACCACTTTGCCCATGTTCAAGCCAATGGCCGGGTTACCGGACAACTCCACCGCCCGTTGCCAGAGCCGCGTCATCGAATCCTGGGGGAAACGTGCATCCGGATCGTCCAGCGCATCAAAGTCCAGCCCCAGTTGCTGGAACAGCACCCGACAATCCAGGCCGTCCATTTCCAACGCTTTGACAATCCCCATCGCCCAGCTTGAAGAAGTCGTTCGTTCGCTCATGACGTTTTACTTGCATGACGAGCCGCAGGGTACGGCTGGATTTGCGAAGGATACTAAAGTGGCGCCCATTGTCACTGGCTGTTGCAGGTGATAGCTCTAGACTTCAAGCATCAGAACAATAACCACAGAGCTAGCCGTCGTGGAAAACGCCAAACGATTCAATACGTTCGCTGAGTTCTACCCCTATTACCTCGGCGAACACAGCAACAGCACCTGCCGCCGATTGCATTTCATCGGCACCTCCCTGGTCATCCTGATTTTCGTCATGGCCCTCGTCGTGGGTAGCGGGTGGCTGTGGCTCGCCCTGCCCGTGGCCGGCTACGGCTTTGCCTGGGTCGGGCACTTCTTCTTTGAAAAGAACCGTCCCGCCACCTTCCAGCACCCGTTCTACAGCCTGCTCGGCGATTTCGTCATGTACCGCGACATGCTGCTGGGCAAGGTTGCGTTCTAGTCAAAGGACTGCCCATGAACACCCATGCACGCTTTACCCACATGCAGGACGGCACCCAGGAAGACTGGGCGCTCATCGCGGCCGATTTCAGCGCCTACGCACGGCAATTGCCGAGCCGGATCCTGACCCACTTGAAACTGCTGGACGGCGATTTCGGCGGGTTCCCGGTGGATCGCCTCACCCACTCCCTGCAAACCGCCACCCGCGCCTACCGTGACGGGCAGGACGAGGAATACGTAGTCTGCGCCCTGCTCCACGATATCGGTGACACCCTGGGCTCGTATAACCACCCGGACATCGCAGCGGCGATCCTCAAGCCCTTCGTCAGCGCCGAAAACCTGTGGATGGTGGAAAAACACGGGATTTTCCAGGGCTATTACTTCTTCCATCACCTGGGCATGGACCGGCACCTGCGCGAGCAGTTTTTCGATCATCCGCAGTACCAGGCGACAATCGACTTTTGTGCGAAATATGACGCGGCGGCGTTCGACCCCGAGTACGACACCCTGCCGTTGAGTTTCTTCGAGCCGATGCTGGAAAGGCTGTTTGCCGCGCCGAAGCAATCGATCTACAAGGCGGCGATGGCTGACAAACCGGCCTGACAGACACAGCAAAACCCTGTGGCGAGGGGATTTATCCCCGCTGGGCTGCGCAGCAGCCCCAAGAAAATTTGCTTCAGCGCGATCAACCTGGCACACCAATAGGGGGCTGCTTCGCAGCCCAGCGGGGATAAATCCCCTCGCCACAAGGTGTAAGGCTCAAGCAGGTTCGGCGACTTTCAGTGCCTTCAACTGCGCCTCCCGCGCCTGGGCCTCCGCCAACCGATACAACTCGATCGACCCGTCCCAGTGCTCGATCAGCGCCGTGCAGGATTCGACCCAATCGCCACAATTGAGGTATTCCACCTCGCCCACCATGCGCATCTCGGCATGGTGGATATGCCCGCAGACCACGCCATGCAGTTCGCGTTTCACACACTCGTGGGCGATGGCTTCCTCAAAGTCACTGATGAAGCTGACGGCGGTCTTGACCTTGTGCTTGAGGTACGCCGACAGCGACCAGTAACCGTAGCCGTAACGGGCGCGCCAATGGTTGAGCCAGCGGTTCAGCGTGAGGGTGAACTCGTAGGCCGAATCCCCGAGGAACGCCAGCCAACGGTGGTAACGGGTGATGACATCGAACTGATCGCCATGGATCACCAACAGGTGCCGACCATCGGCCGTGACGTGCACCGCTTCGTCCACCAACTGGATATTGCCCAGGATCAGCTTCGAATAGCGCCGCAGGAATTCGTCATGGTTGCCGGTGACGTAGATCACCTCGGTGCCGCGCTTGCTCATGGTCAGCAAGCGGCGAATGACGTTGGTGTGGGCCTGGGGCCAATACATGCCACCGCGCAGTTTCCAGCCATCGATGATGTCACCCACCAGGTAGATCTTGTCGGCGTGGTAGCCCTTGAGAAACTGCGACAGGTGCTCGGCCTGGCAATCCCGGGTACCCAGGTGCACATCGGAAATCCACAGGGTGCGAACACGCTGTTTGCGGCTGGGTTTGGCGAGCTCGGCGCTGGTCATTGGGCAACCCTCTGATCGTTTTTGCCACTGTGCACGCCAGCGGTTAATGGCCCATGACAAACACAAGTCCATTGCATGACAGCGCCGGGCGTGGCGCCCTCGGTGTATGCTGGCGGCCTGACACGGGAGACCGCGATGAGACCGATCCTCACACTACGCCACTACAGCCACGACTTGATCGCCCACAGCCATGACCATGCCCAACTGGTGTTCGGGTTGTCTGGCGCGCTGGATTTCGAGGTCGAAGGGCATGGCAGCCAGGTGGTGCAACAAAGCTTCGTGGTGGTACCGGCCGGCGCGCATCACGGCTGCGGCAGCCCCCACGGCAGCCGCTGCCTGGTGTTGGATGTGCCCAGTGATGATTGGGTCGGGCAATGCCTGGGGGATCACGCCGACGCCAGCCGCCGCTTGCTCGACGATACCGCTCGCCTGCCCCTGGATGCGGGGCAAAGCCAGTTGGTCAGTTGGTTGGCGGGCAGCCCGGTGGACGATCCGGTGATCGCCCAGCAAGGCGCGGTGCTGCTGCTGGCGAGCCTCAATAACGCTCGCCAGGCAACCCTCGGCGGCCGGCGCCTGCCCTACGCCGCACTCAATGCCCACATCGACCAGAACGCCGCTTATCCGCTGCAAGTGGCGGACCTGGCGCGAATCGCCGGCCTCTCCAGTGCCCGCCTGCACGCACGCTTCGTCGCCGAGTGCGGGCAAACCCCGATGGATTACATCCGCAGCCGCCGCTTGCACAAGGCCGTGGCGTTGTTGCGTGATTCGCAGTTGCCCATCGGCGAGATTGCCCACCGGGTCGGCTACAGCTCCCAAAGTGCCTTCGCCGCGGCGGTACTGCGCGAATTCGGCGTCTCGCCGGGCACGTTGCGGCGTCAGCGCTAGCCTCGCGCTAAAAGTCGCTAGGATCGCGACAGACGCCAGCACCTCCCCAACGCTTAAATTCCCTGCAGGAGCCCCGTAGGAGCTGTGTAGGAGCTGACGAGTGAAACGAGGCTGCGATCTTTTGATCTTTCGCTTGCGATTCAACTGTCTGAGGAAAGATCGCAGCCTCGTTGCACTCGTCAGCTCCTACAGTCAGCTCCTACAGGGGATTGATGTTTGTCCGTCGGTTTTGGCTTATCTGTTGAAAGGATTGAAATGACACCTCGTACCGCCCTCGGCGCCCTGCACATCGGCGCACTCATGTTTGGCCTCACCGGTGTCTTCGGCAAACTCGCCGCAGCCTCGCCAGCGGTCATTGTGTTCGGGCGCGCCGTCTTCGCCGTGCTCGCCCTGGCGATGTTTGCCCGGTTCGCCAGTAGCAGTCGCTGGCAGAAGCTGCGGGCACAGGATGGCCGGCGATTGTTGCTTGGGGGGCTGTTGCTGGCCGGGCATTGGGTGAGTTTCTTCATCGCCGTGAAGGTTGCCGGCGTGGCGATCGCCACGCTGGGGTTCACCAGTTTTCCGGCCTTCACGGTGTTGCTTGAAGGGCTGATCTTCCGCGAGCGGATTCGCGCCAATGAAATCTGGCTGGTGGTGTTGGTGAGCGTCGGCCTGGTACTGGTCACACCGAACTTCGACCTGGCCAGCGGTGCCACCACCGGTTTGCTGTGGGCCATGGGCTCGGGGCTGCTGTTCTCCCTGTTGTCATTGACCAACCGTGCCGGCTCGGCGCACGTGCCGCCGGTGCAGGCCGCACTGTGCCAGAACGTGGTGGTCGGGTTGTGCCTGCTGCCGATGGCCGCGCCACAATTGAGCGACGTTCGCCCCATCGACTGGTTATGGATCGGCTTGCTCGGCGTGTTCTGCACCGGCCTGGCCCACAGCCTGTTCGTCGCCAGCCTGGCGGTGATCAAGGCGCGCACGGCGGCAGTGGTGTTCGCCATGGAGCCGGTCTACGGCATCGCCATGGCCTGGTGGCTATTCGATGAGAGCCCGACACTGCGCATGCTGCTGGGCGGCGTAGTGATCATCGCGGCCATCGTGATCTCAAGCCAACAGGGCGGTTCGAAGAAACCGGAGGTTGGCGCCCAAGCCGCGTCTCACTGAACCCGATCGTTGTGGCCCAGGTCCCGCTCCGGGTCGATCCGGTCGCGGACCCGCTGCTTGAGCACCTTGGCCTCGGGAAACCCGCCGTCGGCCTTGCGCTCCCAGATCTGCGTGCCGTCGCAACTGATGTGGAACACACCACCGGTGCCCGGCACCAGGGACACTTTGCCCAGGTCGTCGCCGAAGGTGCTGAGCAGTTCCTGGGCCAGCCAGGCAGCGCGCAACAGCCATTGGCACTGGGTGCAATACGTGATGACGACTTCCGGTTTATGTTCGGTCATTGCGGGTGGACTCCTGGGTTCGAAGGCGTCGTTATAATACCCGCCTTTGACACCCGCCCCGAGATTGACGATGCGCCGCCTGCTGCCGCTCCTGCTTCTGTTGCTGTTGCCCCTGCTCGGCCATGCCAACGAGCCCGCCGTCGAAACGCCACGCCCAAAAATCGGCCTGGTGCTGTCCGGCGGCGCCGCACGAGGGCTGGCCCACATCGGCGTGCTCAAGGCCCTGGAAGAGCAAGGCATCAAGATCGATGCCATCGCCGGCACCAGCATGGGCGCGGTGATCGGCGGGCTGTATGCCTCGGGCTACAAGATCGACGAACTGGAAAAACTCGCCCTGGGCATCGACTGGCAACAGGCCTTGTCCGATGCGCCACCCCGCAAGGACGTGCCATTCCGGCGCAAGCAGGATGACCGCGACTTTCTGGTCAAACAGAAACTGAGCTTTCGCGACGACGGCAGCCTCGGCCTGCCCTTGGGGGTCATCCAGGGCCAGAACCTGGCCCTGCTGCTCGAAAGCCTGCTGGCCCACGCCAGCGACACGCGGGACTTCGACAAACTGCCGATCCCGTTTCGCGCAGTCGCCACCGACATCGCCACGGGTGAAAAAGTCGTATTCCGCAAAGGCCACCTGCCCAAGGTCATTCGCGCCAGCATGTCGATCCCGGCGGTATTCGCCCCGGTGGAGCTGGACGGCCGGCTGCTGGTGGACGGCGGCATGGCCGACAACATCCCGCTGGATGTGGCCCGGGAAATGGGCGTGGACGTGGCTATCGTGGTCGACATCGGTACACCGCTGCGCAACCGCAAGCAACTGGTCACAGTGGTCGACGTGCTGAACCAGTCGACCACCTTGATGACCCGGCGCAACTCTGAAGAGCAACTGGCCACCCTGAAAAAAGACGACGTGTTGATCCAGCCAGCGCTGGCGAGCTTCGGCTCCACCGATTTCGGCCGGGCCCAGGAGATGATCGACGCCGGCTACCGTGCCACGCGGATACTCCAGGCACGCCTGGCGCCTCTGCGTCCGCCCGAGGCGCCCGACGCCGAGCTCATGGCCGCGCGCACTCCCAGCGAACGCACGCCAGTCATCACCGCCATTCGCGTGGAGAACGACTCGAAAGTCGGTGACGACGTGATTCGCTATTACGTTCGCCAGCAGATCGGTGAGCCGCTGGACCTGGGCCGCCTGCAGACCGACATGGGCACGCTGTACGGCCTGGACTACTTCGAACAGGTGCAATACCGCGTGGTCCACAAGGGCCCGGACCACACACTGGTGATCAGCGCCCGGGGCCGGCGCACCGGCACCGACTACCTGCGGCTGGGGCTGAGCCTGTCGGACGACATGCGCGGCGACAGCGCTTTCAACCTGGGAGCCAGCTACCGGGTCAACGGCATCAATCGCCTCGGTGCCGAATGGCTGACCCGGGCGCAGATCGGCGACAAGCAGGAGTTGTACAGCGAGTTCTACCAGCCATTGGATGTCGGCTCGCGCTACTTCATCGCCCCCTACGGGCAATTCGAATCGCGCAACGTGGAGTCCATCCTGGACAACGATCCGGTAGCCCAGTATCGCGTCGAGCGTTATGGCTTCGGGCTGAACGTGGGCCGCCAGATCGGCAACAACGGCGAAATCCGCTTCGGTGTCGGCCAGGCCTGGGGCAAGGCGGATGTGCGTATTGGCGATCACGACCAGCCCAGCGAAAACTTCAATGAAGGTTTCTATGAGCTGAAGTATTCCTTCGACTCCTTCGACAACGTGTATTTCCCCCATGAAGGGGAAGACATCGGCCTGACCTGGCGCCAATACGAACCGGGGCTGGGTTCCGACCAGCGTTACCGCCAGTGGGAGTTCAAACTGGACAAGGCCCTGAGCAGCGGCCCGGACACCTTCATCCTGGGCGGGCGCTACGGCCGAACACTGGACACCGCAGAGGTCGTGACGTCCAGCTTTGTGCTCGGTGGCGCGCGGCAACTGTCGGGCTTTCGCGAAGACGGGGTCTCCGGGCAGAACATCAGCCTGATGCGTGCCGTGTATTACCGCCGCCTCACACCGCGGGCCTATCTGCCATTGGACTTGCCGCTGTACATCGGCGGCTCGCTGGAACGCGGCCGGGCCTGGAACAACGACAACGAATTCGACAGCGGCTACATCAACGCCGCCAGCATTTTCCTCGGTTTCGATACACCGCTGGGGCCGCTGAATTTCAGCTATGGCTTTAACGACGATGATGAACAGGCGGTGTATCTGAACCTGGGGCAGACGTTTTGAGGGGTAGGCGTTTGCCTGGGAAAGATCGAGAGGCTGAACCGACGCCTTCGCGAGCAAGCCCGCTCCCACAGGAATTTGCGTGAGCATCGAGCTTGCGACTGCCAGGGAACCCTTGTGGGAGCGGGCTTGCTCGCGAAGAGGCCAGTGGACTCAACATCCATTTATAGCTTCAGCGAATCCCTGCCAGCAGCACCCGGGCGGTCTGCTTGAGGGGTTCGTCACCTTCTTCGAGCAGTTCTTCAAGCAGGGAGACGGCTGTTTTCAGGTCTCCATCGTCGATGCAATTCTGTGCCTGTTCCAGCTTGAGCGAGTGTTCCGGGGCCTGAGGCTCGAGGGACAGGGTGTCCAGGGAAACTGGTTCAAGGGCCAGCGGCTCAAACTCCAGCGACTGTTCTTCGTCGGCAAAGCTATCGAGGAAAGCATCGTCCAGCGACTCGGTTTCCAGAGGCGATTCCCATTGCAGGTCCGGTTCGTCGAAACCTGAAAGCGACAAGCCCTCGGCGGCATGGGGTGAACCAGCCTCGTCATCAGCAGTGTTGTCCTGGGCATCGGCGAGGTCCCAACTGGTTTCCATGGACAGTGCATCCAGGTCCAACTCGAACTCGTCACCAGGCACCGGCTCACGTTCAGGAACAGGTATCGGTGCCAGAGCAGGTGCAAGAACCGGCACCTGAGGTTGTACCGATGCCACTGTCGGCGCGGCGATCATGGCAACCTTGGGGTAGCGCCCGCGGATCTCCTCCAATGTCCCGGCATCGATACCCTGTGCCAGTAGATGATGTTCCTGGGCCTGGAAACCGATGACATCGCCCTGCTTGCCCAGTACTTCCAGCAACTTGAGGCCCAGGTCGGTGCGTTCCGGCTCCGCCAGCAACGCGGCGCGCAACAGCCCTGCGGCCTCGGTGAAACGACCGTAGGTCAAGTAGATCCCGACACCCTCCAGCACATCACCCAGGGGCGTATCCCCGTTATTGAACGATGCCGCCGTCTCGGACGGCTCCGTATCGGGGATTGCTGCAAAGGTTTCGTCGCCCTGCTCCAGCATCGGCTCGGGACGCCCGGTCATCGGTTCCAGCTCGGCCTGCTGCTGCCGACGCCGAACGAACAGTAACAGCGCCAGCAACCCCAACAGGCCCACCAGCCCCGCCACCCATGTCCAATTGATGCCCTCTGGCTCTGCTACCGGTTCTGTAGCGGGTTGCGCGTCCGACGCCGGTTCCGCTGCAGGAAGCGCCGGTTGCGGTTGTGTCGATTCAGCCGGGGCTGGCGCTACCTCAGCCAGCCGGGTCTGCAATTCACTGATCTGCTTGCGCTGGCCAGCGATTTGCTCGTCCTGAGCCTGGAGCCGCGCCTGCAGCTCCTCGATGGTCTTCTGTTGCTGCTGATTTTGCAGCACGCTGGCGGCCAATTGTTCATCGGACGCGGCGGGGGCCTGGCCGGCAGTGGTGGCAGCAGGCGTCGGCAGCACGGCCGAGTCGGGCAGCAACAAGCGCTGGCCGATGGAAAGCCGGTCACTGCCGGGGTTCAAGGCCTGGATTCCTTGCATCAGCTCATTGACCGACGCGTTGCTGCCGGCGTCATGCAGACGTTTGGCGATAATCCAGGGGTTGTCTCCCTGCACCACGGTGTAGCGCTTGCCCTGTACCGCCGGGGGCGGCTTGATGGACTGTGGGGCCGCGGAGGGTTCGTCACGGACTGGCACGATACCCGGCGTGCCCGGCGGGTCGATCAGCACGGTGTATTCGCGCAGCAGGCGCCCGTTGGGCTGATTGAGCTGCACCAGGAAATTGAGAAACGGCTCCTCCACCGGCTTGTTGGAGGTCACCCGAATGAAGCTACGATCACCGCGCAATACCGGCGTGAAGCGCAGGCCATTGAGAAAGAACACCCGCTCCACACCCGCACGACTGAAATCGTCCGGGCTCGCCAGGCTGGCCGACAGATCGCCCTCGCCGATCCCGGCCACATCGACCAGGGCGATATCGGCACGCAACGGCTGGTTCAAGGCGGAATGCAGCGTGATTTCGCCAAGCCCCAGCGCTGACGCCAAAGCCGGAAACCCCAGGGCACCCACGACGACCGACACGTTGACCCAACTGCGCAACGTGGACTGCAAACTTTCAAGCATGGGTATCCCTTTCGATTACCAAAACCAACCGCGGCGTAAACGCTTCAATAGGAACGCTTACTACTGGTTATAGTTCGCTAACCGGCGAATCTCAAAAGTCTGACGCCAGGGATATGCCTCAGGACTTTTCCAGGTTGGCCAGGATCGTGCCGTGAACCCGCATGCACACGCGCATGTCCGCCTCGTCGACACCTTCGAACAGCTCCCGACGCAATTGTGTGGCAATGGTTTCGATTTGTTCGATCAACGGTAGGGCCGGTGCGCAGAGCACGATTTTCTTGGCCCGGCGGTCCTCGGCCACGGCCTGGCGCTGCACCAGCCCCTGGGTTTCCAGGCTATCGAGCAACCGGGCCAGGGTCGGGCCTTCGACGGCGACACTCTGGGCCAGTTCACGCTGGGTCGGCGCCTGTTCGAAACGGGCCAGGTGCAACAGCACCAGCCAACGCGCCTGGGACAGGCCCAGCCCGGCCAGGCGACGATCCAGTTCGGCACGCCAGCCTCGAGACATTTGCGCCAACTGCATGCCAAAACGGTGTTGATCGGTTAACGGCATAAAAAAACTCATCAGATCTGAAATAGAGAAAAACTAATTATTAGTCAGCTAAGCATGAGCTTTGGATTCAAGCAAGTCTCGCCTTGTACTGAATCGTTAAAGGAACGCAACTCACTGATCAGACTTCAAATTCCGACTGCAACGCAGCCCTGACGCAGTACAGCACGCCTTCAGGAACTCGTCCGACAAACAGTGCGGCGACTTCAGACACTGGGGGTAACTCACCTTCGCCATCCAGGAACGCGTCCTGTACCTCGCCCATCAGTTCCTCGGGCAGATCCAGCGCCTGCTCCAGGGATAACTGCTGTTTGCCGATGGCCTCGGCCAGCATCGTGTAGACGTTCTTTTCCGAGCACTGCAATTGCCCGGCGATCTGCAACGGTGTCATGCCGGCCCGAGCCAGCGTGATGAGTTCGTGACGCACATCGGCCACCGCTTTCGGTGCCTCGGCCTCGCCACCCAGTACCTGGAGGAAGGCCTCGCCATACCGCTCCAGCTTGCGCGCGCCCACGCCACTGACCCGGGCCATTTCCTCCAGGGAGGTGGGCTGGCTGCGGAGCATTTCCAGCAGCGTCGAGTCGGGAAAGATGACGTACGGCGGGACACCGTGTTCCTCGGCCAACTTGCGCCTCAAGGCGCGCAAGGCTTCCCATTGATCGCGCTCTTCGCCACGCACCAGTTGGCTGGCCTGGCTCTTGCTGCTCTTGACCGCCGTTGCCGGCTTGAGGTCGCGGCGCAGCTCGAGGGTAACCTCGCCTTTGAGCAACGGCCGGCACGTCGCACTCAGGCGCAGGCCGCCGTAGCCTTCCAGGTCGATGTCGGCCAGACCGCGGGCCACCAGTTGTCGGAACAATGAACGCCACTCGCTCTCGGTGCGCGCCTTGCCCACGCCGAACACCGACAGGTGCTGGTGACCAAAGTTGCGGACCTTCTCGTTGTCCTTGCCCAGCAACACGTCCACCAGATGCCCGACGCCATAGCGCTGGCCAGTACGGAAAATCGCCGACAAGGCCTGGCGGGCCGGTTCGGTGGCGTCCCAGGTTTCCACGCCATCGACACAGTTGTCGCAATGCCCGCAAGGCTGGGGCATGTCTTCGTCAAAATAGGCCAGCAAGGTCTGGCGACGGCAGCGGGTTTCTTCGCACAGCGAGAGCATCGCGTCGAGCTTGTGCTGCTCCAGGCGCTTGTGGCGCTCATCGCCTTCGGAGTTCTGCAGCATCTGCTTGAGCATCACCACGTCTTGCAGGCCGTAGGCCATCCAGGCGTCGGCCGGCAAGCCATCACGGCCGGCACGCCCGGTTTCCTGGTAGTACGCCTCGAGGGACTTGGGCAGGTCCAGGTGCGCGACAAAACGCACGTTGGGTTTGTCGATGCCCATACCGAACGCAATGGTGGCCACCATGATCAGACCTTCCTCGTTGAGGAAGCGCTTCTGGTGATAGGCCCGCAGGTCGTTGGGCAGCCCGGCGTGATACGGCAACGCCGGGAACCCCTGCTCACACAGAAACGCGGCCACTTCATCGACCTTCTTGCGTGACAGGCAATAGACAATGCCGGCATCGCTGCGGCGCTCGGCGAGAAACGCCAGCAACTGCTTGCGCGGCTGCTCCTTGGGCACGATGCGGTAGAAAATATTGGGGCGGTCGAAGCTGGACAGGAACCGCTCGGCATCCTGCAAGTGCAGGCGCTCGACGATTTCCTCGCGGGTGCGCTTGTCGGCGGTGGCGGTCAGGGCGATGCGCGGCACGTCGGGGAACAGTTCCGCCAACTGCCCCAGTTGCAGGTATTCGCGACGGAAATCATGACCCCATTGGGACACACAGTGGGCTTCGTCAATGGCGAACAGGGCGATGTCCAGGCTCTGCAGGAACGCCAGCATGCGTGGCTGCACCAGGCGTTCCGGGGCCAGGTACAACATTTTCACTTCGCCGCGCTTGATTCGCGTCGCCAGGTCCCGCTGCTGCTCGGCGCTGAGGGTGGAGTTCAGCGCAGCGGCGGCGACACCCAGTTCTTCAAGGGTCGCGACCTGGTCGTCCATCAATGCGATCAGCGGCGATACCACCACCGCCAGGCCGTCGCGTAACAGCGCTGGAACCTGGAAGCACAAGGATTTGCCGCCGCCGGTGGGCATGAGCACCAGGGCATCGCCACCGCTGGCCACGCGCTCAATAATGGCACCCTGGCGGCCACGGAAACTGTCGTAGCCGAAGATGTCCTTGAGGACGCGTTGAGCCTGTTCGAGCATAAAAACTCCAAAAATCACCAAAACATCCCTGCAAGGCTGGTTCAGAATCACAAACGCTGCACCGGCAAATCGTAAGTGTGCGTTTCGAACCGGCGGGACGCCGCAGGGCATCACAAAACGCGGCAGTATACCCGAGGCCTTCGTTGCAAAGGGGGCTGCTGACAGGAGGTGCTTGGGACTGTGGGAGCAAGGCTTGCCCGCGATGGAAGCGACGCGGTCTCGCCTTCAGAAATCGAGGCGCTTGCTTCGCGAGCAAGCTTTGCTCCCACAACGGGGATAAATCCCCTCGCCACAGGGACCGCGTCCATCCCTGTTTTTTTCTCCATGCCCCTATTTCACCTCCTAGGGAGGGGCAAATACGCCACGCGGCTGGCCTGGGCGCTCAAGAAGGCCTAGAATTCCCGCATTGTTTATTCCCCAAGGTAGCCCGTAATGTCCTTCGCTGAGCAACTGACCCGCCTGCAAGTCTTCCTCGACGCCGATGAGCTGCACGAAGAGGCGCTGGACTACGTGGCCGCTCACGGCTATCTGACCGCCCTGTCCATCTGCGCAGAAACGGTGCCGGACCGTGAGTGGATCGACGCCCTGTTCGCCGAAGAGCCGCATTACAGCGACGAAGCCCAGCGTGCCGAGATCGAAGCCACGCTGGTCGGCCTCAAGGCCCACATCGCCCGTCAACTGGCCTCCGACGAAGAATTCGAATTGCCGTGCGACCTGGACCTGGGTGATGACCCGGACGATTCGGAATTGCGTGGCTGGTGCATCGGCTTCATGGAAGGTGTGTTCCTGCGCGAAGCCGCCTGGTTCGAAACCGCCGAAGAGGAAGTCAGCGAAATGCTGCTGCCGATCATGGTCGGTTCCGGCCTGTTCGACGAGCAACCGGAGTTTTCCGACATCGCCGCCGACGCCAACCTGATGGACGACATGATCGTCCAGATCCCGGAAGCCCTCACCGCCCTGTACCTGCTGTGCAACGCACCGGACGAGAAACCGGCGATCCTCAAGCCTCGCCACCACTGAGTGACCGGGTGCCCTCGCCCGTTGGCAATCGCCCGCTGATCCTGCGTTACGTTCTGTTGGCCATTGGCTGGCTGAGCGTAGCGCTGGGCGTTATCGGCATCTTCGTACCCGTTCTGCCCACCACCCCTTTCCTGCTCCTGGCGGCAGCCTGTTTCGCCCGCAGCTCGCCGCGCTTCTACCAATGGCTGGTAGAACATCCCCGCCTCGGCCCGTGGATCCGCGACTACCTCAGCGGCAACGGCATCCCGCTCAAGGGCAAGGTCTATGCCATCGGGCTGATGTGGGCGAGCATCCTCTTTTCCTGCTACCTGGTGCCCCTACCGTGGGCCCGGGGGTTCATGCTCACCAGCGCGGTGCTGGTGACGGTTTATATCCTCAAGCAGAAAACATTGCGCAAACCCTGAGCATGAGTACGGCGCCTTCTCCTGTGGCGAGGGGATTTATCCCCGCTGGGTTGCGAAGCAACCCAAAACCAGGCGCCGCGCTGCAACAGACAGCCCCTACCGACCGGTTTGCGACTGCTTCGCAGCCGAGCGGGGATAAATCCCCTCGCCACAACAGCCTTCACACCGTATCCACTCTCAACGAATGATCACTCAACATGCCGTTGATGATGGTCGCGGTGTCCGCTCCGCCGATGATGCCCCCCGCCCCCGGCGTGACGCCGTAATGACTGGCGAGGTTGACACCGGTCAGGTCGATGGTCTGGTTCGGCGTGGCGCCGGCAATGGCACTGACATCGATGCTGGTGACGACCGAAGCACCGCTGCCGCTCACGCTGAAATGCAGGTAATCATCCAGTGACGCCGCGCTGCCGTTCTCCCCTTGCAACAGCTGGGACAGGTCGAGTTTGTCGACGCCGGGCGCGAAGTCAGTGATCACGTCGTGACCGCTGTTGCCTGCCTGCCATTGGAAGGTATCGGCACCGCTGCCGCCGGTCAGGGTGTTGTTGCCCAGGCCGCCGATCAACAAGTCATCGCCACCACCGCCATTAAGCACGTCATGGCCCAATCCGCCGTTGATGCGGTTGCTGGCCCCGTCGCCGGTGAGGGTGTCGTTGAAGCTCGAACCCATCAGGTTTTCGATGCCTGCCAGTGTGTCGGTGCCGGCGCCAAGGGTGTTCTGCGCCGCCAACAGGCCCAGGTTGACGGTGACCCCGGCGGTCGCGTGAGCATAGCTCGCGGTGTCGTTGCCCGTACCGCCGTCAAGCAGATCATTCCCCGCGCCACTGTAGAGCAAATCATCGCCTGCCCCGCCATGCAGGGTGTTGTTGCCCGAACCGGCGCTGAGGATGTCGTTGCCATCGCCCGCATTGAGGGTGTTGTCACCGTTGCCGGCAATCAGCACATCGTCCCCGGTGGTGCCGGTCAGGGTATGGCCCGACTGATAGCTGATATCTACCGCCGCGCTGTCACTGCCACCGTGGTTGTCACTGGCGGTGTAGCTGCCGTGGTAATCCGGGGTTTTGTCCTGCGCCCCCGCATAGTCAACGGTCAGGGTCAGTTGATAGTTTTCCGCCGCGTTGGAATTACCGCCGCCGGGATTGGGGATGTTGGTGACGTGGATCTGGTAGTTGCCATCCGCTGCCGCGGTGAACGAAGCGCCATCGTTGATCGCAATGAATGGCCCGCCGTTGAGTGAATACTCCATCGCAATGCGACCGGCCGAAAGGTTGTGGTCCAGGGTGAGGGTTTCGCCCTGTTTGAGGCTGATGTTGAGCCGGTCCTCATCGTTGGCGTTGTTATTGGACACCATCCCCAGTGCACCGCTGACCACCAGCATCGCCGTCATGCTCGCGGTATTGGCGACGAAGGCACTGCGGCTGAGGTTGATCGACTGCACGTTGTTGCCGGTGAAACTGACCGTGCCGGTGCTGCCAGTGAAATCCCCGCCTTTGGCGGTCCAACCGGTATTGAAACTGGTGGGTGAAGCGGTGAGCGGATCGCCGTTGGCGTCGCTGTCGTTACCCAGCAGCAACTCACCCGGGATCACGATGTTGCCCGACAGCACGTTGGTGATGATGTTGTCGTCGACAGCGATCGGTGGGCTGTTGGGCACGACATTGATCACCAGGTTGGAGCTTGCCAGGTCCCCGTCATTGTCACTGACGGTGTAGCCGATGTGCTCGGTGATCAAGGTGCCGGTGGCGGTCTGGGAGGTGTAGCTGAACGCACCGGTGTCGAGGTTGACCACCAGGGTGCCGTCGTGGTCAGTGGCGATGCTCAGTGTGTTGGTGGCGGTATTGAAGGAGCCATGGTTGAGCCCGCCGCTGGCGGTCAGTGCACCATGGCCACCGTTGGCCGCCGGGTCGTAGCTGTACGTGGTGCCATCGACCACCAGGCTTTTGATAAACCCGCCATCGGCGCCGAACGAACCGCCCTCGCCCAGCAGGTTGCCGGTGACCGGCGCGCCTTGCACGGTGTCGGAAAGCACCGAGTTGAGCTGGTTCAGGTCGGTGACCACCACCGCGTTGGTGTTGGTGTGGGCGCTGCCGTCGTAGGCCAGCGGGTCGAGGTGAGCATTGCTGACGCCGCTGCCCAGGCCAATGGCGTAGTTCTTGATGCCGTTGGCGTCGAGGAAGGCTTTCCATGCGGCCTCGTCTGCCGCACCGGTTTCCTGGCCCGAGGTGGGTTTGCCGTCAGAGAAGAAGTAGCCGATGTTCTGCGCGCCGGTCAGTTGCCCGGACGTGACAAACGCAGTCTTGGCCGTCGCCACTGCCGCGTCGTAGTTGGTTCCGCCATCCGCCGACAGGCTGGAGAGAAGCGACTTGGCGGTCGCCACGTCGACCCACACCGAAGTCTGGTCGGTGGCGCTGCTGCTGAACGTCACGAGCTGGACTTTCACATCCCCCAGGTCATCGTATTTATCGAGCAAGGCGCTGATCGCCTGTTTCGCCAGGTCCAGCCGCGAAAGCCCCGGTACACCGGAGTCATCGGCCATGCTGCCGGACACGTCGAGCACGATCAGCAGGTTCGAATCTATCTCCACCGCCGTGACCGAACGCTCGGACGCAATGGCCGTTGGCACGTCATCGACGATGCTGACCACCAGGCTGCCGGTGGTGCTGTTGCCCAGGGTGTCCGTGGCCTGATAAGTGAAATCTTCGCTCAGCACATTCGGGCCATCGTTGGCGTGGGGCGTGGTCGTGGCGGGCGACGTCAGGGTGTAGGTGTAGGAACCGTCCGGGTGGAGCAGCAACTGGCCGTAGGCGCCGCTGGCGCTGCCCACCAGGGTGAAGGTGACAGCGCCAGTGGCACCGCTGATCGAACCGACCAAGGCTGCCGCTGGCGGTTTCACTGGTAGCGCTCGGGTCGCTGCCGGTGACGGTACCAGGGGCCAGGTCCTGGCCGTCCTGTGTCAAGTCGAGTGCTTTTTCATAGACCGTAATGTCGTGGTCGGTTTCTGCGATGAGGCAGCTGTTGTGCACGTCAATGGTGAGGGTGGTGGTGCTTTCATCACCATCGGCGTCGCGCACGGTGTAGGTGAATACATCGGTCGCGCCTGCTGCACCGACCGCGTCGGGGTTGCTGTGATAGACGGCGTTGCCATTGGCGTCCAGGGTCAGGTAACCGTAGGTACCATTGATCTGGGTGTTCAGGCCGCCGACGGCAGGGTTCGAGGTGTCATTGCCGGCGCGCACGCCGATCACGGCACCACTCGCGGCCGCCGTCCGCGCCAAGTACATCGTTGTCCAGCACATTGCCGTTGACCGTGCCGCCCTCCACCACCGAGGCGAAATCGGCATGGGCGGTCGGCACGTCGTCGACGATGTTCACGTCCAGGTTGCCGTTGGCGGTGGTGCCGTTGTCGTCGGTGACGACGACCGCAAATTGTTCGCTGAGGCTGTTGGCGCCGTTGGCGTTTGGATGGGCTTCATTGTCCAGCAGCGTGTAGCTGTAGCTGACCACGCCGGTGGGGGCGTTGTAGCCGGTGATGGTCAGCGTATTACCCAGTGCGGTGGTAATCGACTGTGGGAAACCAGCCGCTACACCGCCGGTGACGACGTTGATGCCGCCAACACTCAAGGTCTGCACACCATCCAACGCGGTGACGGTAAAGGTGCCGCTTTGAGTCAGCGCCGATGCATCCGGGCTGCTGCCGTCGCTGAGATTTTTCTCCTGCAATGACAGCTCACCGCCGTCGGTGTCGAGGCCGGTGATGATCACCGGGTCGTCGTTGTTGTGCACTTGCAGCACCAGATTGGCGGTGCTGGTATCGCCGTCGGCATCGGTCAGGGTGTAGGTGAAGGTTTCGCTGCCATTGCCACCACCGTGCAAGCCTTTGAAATCGGCGTCAGCGGTGTTGAGGGTGTAGGTGTAGGAACCGTCGGCGTTGAGCACCAGGGTGCCGTAAGTACCGGTGAACGTGCCGGGGGTGATTGGGCCGGACGCCACATGGTCTGCACCTTGGGTGTCGTTGGTCAACACGCTGCCGGTCAGGGTCAGGTTGGTTTCCGAAGCCGTGCTGGCGTTGCTGTCGTCCACGGCTTTAGGCAGGTCGTCGACGATGTTCACGTCCAAGTTGCCGTTGGCCGTGGTGCCGTTGTCGTCGGTGACGACGACCGCAAATTGTTCGCTGAGGCTGTTGGCGCCATTGGCGTTTGGATGGGCTTCATTGTCCAGCAAGGTGTAGCTGTAGCTGACCACGCCGGTGGTGGCGTTGTAGCCGGTGATGGTCAGCGTATTACCCAGTGCGGTGGTAATCGACTGTGGGAAACCAGCCGCTACACCGCCGGTGACGACGTTGATGCCGCCAACGCTCAAGGTCTGCACACCATCCAACGCAGTCACGGTAAAGGTGCCGCTTTGAGTCAGCGCCGATGCATCCGGGCTGCTGCCGTCGCTGAGGTTTTTCTCTTGCAGCGACAGCTCACCACCCTCGGCATCAAGGCCCACCAACACCACCGGGTCGTCGTTGTTGTGCACTTGCAGCACCAGGTTCGCGGTGCTGGTGTCGCCGTCGGCATCGGTCAGGGTGTAGGTGAACGTCTCAGTGCCGCTGCCCCCGCCATGCAACGCGACGAATTGCGGGTCGCTGGTGTTCAGGGTGTAGGTGTACGTGCCGTTGGGGTTGAGCACCAGGGTGCCGTAGGTGCCGGTGAACGTCCCGCCGATGATCGGCCCGCTGTCGGGACCGGTGGGGATCCGGTCGGCGCCCTGATGGTCGTTGGGCAATACGTTGCCGGTGAGGGTGACCAGGGTTTCCGACGCCGTGTTGGCGTGGCTGTCGTCGATCGCCTGGGGCACGTCATCGGTAATGTTGACGTCCAGGGTGCCGGTGGCCGTATCGCCGTCGGTGTCGACCGCCACCACCGGGAACTGCTCGGTAATGTTGTTGGCACCGCCACCGGCAGGATGGATTTCATTGTCCGTCAGGGTGTAGCTGTAGCTGACCACCCCCGTGGCCGGGTCATAACCAGTGATGGTCAACGTGTTGCCCAGCGCTGAAGTGATGGTTTGGGGGAAGCCCACGGGCACGCCGCCGGTGATCACGTTGATGCCGCCGATGCTCAGGCTGCTCAGCCCGTCAGGCGCGGAAACCGTGAAGGTGCCATTTTGCACCAGCGCCCCCGGATTACTGGCCGAACCATCGGCCAGATTGGCCTCGTTGGTGGTCAGCTCGCCGCCCTCGACATTGACCCCGTCGAGGGTCACCGGGTTATCCGGTGTCACCGGCGGCACGGTTGCATCGTCGCCCGTGTTGTCCGGATCACCGGCCAGGCGCAGCGGTGGAAACTCGGGGATCCCGTTGAACCCGGCCGTAGGGAAACCGATCAGCGGATCGACTTCCCCGCCGACTTCTTCCAGCAGCACAAAACTGTGCCCGCCGCCCACGCCCCCCGGATTGCCGCCCTCGGGGCCAGCGGCCGTGGCCTCACCAGTCTGAGTCGGGTCGGCACCGGCAGCGATGGCTTGCTGCAGCTTTTGCACATCGGTCAGTTGCGCGTCACTCGGTGCCGCCGCGTCGGGCGTGTCGACATGAGGCGCATGGTTGGCGAGCAACTGCGGGGTCAGGGTCAGGTTGCTTTCGCGGCCCAGGGTCAAGGTCTGGCCGTTCTGCATATGAACAGCCACGGCCCCTTCGGCACCGGTGACCAGGTGTTCGCCGGCGTAAAGCCGATCGCCTTCGACCAGAGGCCGCCGCAGGCCACCGGCCGCTTCTGCGAAAACTTGCCCGACCACTTTGCTGACGATACCGATGAGCGCTGCCATGTGCATTTCCTCCGTTGCCGACCGCAATCGGCACCTGTCTGGGTGAAGAATCCGTCCTCGGGTTGGCGACCAAAAAAGCTGGAAAATCTGCCAGCTTTCGTGAAAGCAGAAAGTGCTGGCAATTCGCCAAAACGACAAAAAACCGTCACCTAAAACCGCCTCACACATCGCCCTTTCGGCACTTCTTCACGTCGTTTAAAAATCTGCATGGAACTTTTATTGACGCCTAAAAGCCGTCGGAACCCGCAGATTCAAAGGCTTTCGCTTTGAACAATGTGCCGGTTTTTTTCAAGCACATAAGTTTTTTTCGGCATAAGCCTTATGAGAAATTCTTCTTAGGTTTTGCTCAGGATGTTCTTAGCTGTGTTGTTACAAGGTTGAAACGGTTTTGATCTTAAATACGTCAATATATTGGCGACAAGCGAAGCACTACAGACCTCAGGAGATGCACCCCATGCGCGTTCTAACCCCCCTCTGCAGCGCGGTTTTGCTGGCCATGGCCTGCTCTTCTCAGGCGCAGGCCCTGTCCTTGACCGAAGCGATCCAGAGCACCATCGCCACTCACCCGGAGCTGGCACAACGGGTGGACAGCCGTCTGTCGGCCAATGAAGACGTCAAAGTCGCCCGAGGGGGCTTTTTCCCATCGGTGGATCTCAATGCCGGTTACGGTCGTGGCTATAGCGACAACACCAACACCCGGGCCTTGGGCAATCACCACACCAATATCCTGACCTACACCCAATCGGAGCTGCGCCTGCGGCAGATGATCTTCGACGGGTTCAACACCGCCAATGAAGTGCAGCGCACCCAGGGCGTGGTCAACTCCCGGGCCTATTACGCCCAGGGCACCGCCCAGGATCTGGCACTGCGCACCATCGAGGTCTACCTGGAAGTGCTCAAACGTCGCGAGCTGGTGACCCTGGCCAAGAACAACCTGCAAGCGCACATGCGGGTCAACGACCAGATCGGCCTGCGCACCGAGCGTGGGGTAGGCAGCAACGCCGACTCCGACCAGTCCAATGCCCGTCGGGCCCTGGCGGAAAACAACTACGACACCGCCCAGGTCGACCTGGCCGACGCCGAGGCGAACTTCTACAGCGTGGTCGGGCGCATGCCCGATGAACTGGAAGCGCCGCCCTCGACCAAAGGCGAACTCCCCGCCGACCTGCGCGAAGCCCAGCAAAGCATGGTGGATAACAACCCGTACCTGAAATCGGCCCAGGCCGACATACAGTCCGCCGAGAGCCAGTACGAAGTGGCGAAGTCGCCGTTCTACCCGCGCTTCGACGCCGAGGCGGCGGTGGGCGCCAATAACAACATCGGTGGCGAAGAAGGCCACGACAACAACTGGCGGGTCGGCGTGGTGATGAACTACAACCTGTTCCGCGGTGGCAGCGACAAGGCGCGGCTGGCGTCCAACGCCCACCAGATCAACCAGGCCATGGACATCCGCAACAATGCCCTGCGCCAGCTCAACGAAGACACACGCCTGGCCTGGAACGCGATGCTCAACGCCCGCAAACAGACCCCCACCGCCCGCGAATATGCCGACACCACCGCCCGCGTGCGCGCCGCGTACCAGGATCAGTTCGGTCTCGGCCAGCGCACCCTGCTCGACCTGCTCGACAGCGAAAACGAGCTGTACAACGCCAACCGTCGCTACACCGAGGTGCGTTACACCGAGGAGTACTCGATGTACCGGGTGCTGGCGAACATGGGCCTGCTGTTGCACAAACAACGGATCGTGCTGCCGGCCGATGCGGTCGCGCAGACCGAAGTCAAGAATCAGGCTCGGCTGCCGGAACTGAAGTAGCCCCCCTCGAAAAAATATGGGAGCAACCGACGTGACCAGCATGGAACCCGCAACCCCGAGCGCTGACCCGCGCCTGAACTTCGATGATCCCTTGCTGGACGGTCTGTTGATCCTCTGCAAACTCCATGGTGCGACGGTCAGTCGCGCCAGCCTCAGCGCCGGGCTTCCTATGGCGCACCAACGCTTGAGCCTGGACCTGCTGCCGCGCGCAGCGGCCCGGGCAAGCTTGCAGGCGCGCCTGTTGCGTCGTGAGCTGGCGGATATTTCCCCCCTGAACCTGCCGGTGATGTTGATCCTGGCGAGCGGGCGCTGTGCGGTACTCAGGCGCTGGGGCGAGGATGGCAAGGCGCTGATCCTGCCCAGCGAAGCCGACGGCGGCGAACAGTGGGTCAGCCGCGAGGAACTGACCCTCGACTACAGTGGCCAGGCCTTGTTCGCCCGGCCGCGCCATGAACTCGAAGACCTGCGCTCGCCCCTGGTGCCGCGGGTCGAGGCGTGGTTTCGCGACACCTTGAAACTGTCGCGCTGGCTGTACAGCGACGCAATCCTGGCGAGTTTCCTGATCAACCTGCTAGGCCTGATGGTGCCGCTGTTCGTCATGCAGACCTACGACCGCGTGGTGCCGAACCAGGCCACGTCGACCTTGTGGGTGCTGGCCGTGGGGCTGTTGATCGGCACCGGTTTCGAACTGGTATTGCGGGTGGTGCGCGCCCATCTGCTGGACACCGCCGGCAAGAAAACCGACGTGATTCTCTCCGCGACCCTGTTCGAACGCATCACCGGCATGGCGATGAAGGCCAAGCCAGTGACCATCGGCGGCTTCGCCCAGAGCATCCACGACTTCCAGGGCCTGCGCGAATTCCTCACGGCGGTGACCCTCACCAGCCTGATCGACCTGCCCTTCGCCCTGCTGATGCTGGTGGTGATCGGCCTGTTGGGCGGCTGGCTGGTGGTGATTCCGGTGGTGGCGTTTCCGATCACCATTGTCTTCGCGATGATCATCCAGGTGCGCCTGCGCGACACCGTGCAAAAAAGCCTGGCCCTGGGCGCCCAGCGCCAGGCCCTGCTGATCGAAACCCTCGGCGGCCTGGAAACCCTCAAGGCCTGCAGCGCCGAGAGCGAGCGCCAACATCAGTGGGAAAGCACCCACGGCGCCCTCACCCGCCTGGACAGCCACGCGCGCAACCTCTCGGCACTGGCGACCAACGGCACCTTGTTCCTGCAACAACTGGCGGGCATGGCGACTATCGTCGCCGGGGTCTACAGCATCATCGCCGGCAACCTCAGCGTCGGCGCGCTGGTGGCGACCTACATGCTCGGCAGCCGGGTGCTCGCCCCGCTCGGGCAGATCGCCGGACTGATCACCCGTTACCAGCAAGCCCAGCTCACCATGCGCAGCACCGATGCCCTGATGGCCTTGCCCCAGGAGCGTGACGCCAAGCAGCGGCCCCTGGATCGCACCCAGTTGCAGGGCGCGCTGGACGTCAACGGCGTGACCTTCCACTACAACGGCCAGAATGCCCCGGCGCTGGCCAATATCAGTTTCAGCCTTAAACCCGGCGAACGGGTCGGGATCATCGGCCGCAGTGGCTCGGGCAAGAGCACCCTGGCGCGCCTGGTGATGGGTTTCTATGCGCCGGAGGAAGGCCAACTGCTGCTGGACGGCCTGGACCTGCGACAACTGGACGTCGCCGACCTGCGCCAACAGATCGGCTACGTCGCCCATGACCTGCCGCTGCTGGCCGGCAGCCTGCGGGACAATCTCACCCTGGGCGCCCGCTACGTCAGCGACGCGCGCATGCTGGAAGTGGCGGAACTGACCGGTGTCACCGAACTGGCGCGCCAGCATCCCCAAGGCTTCGACCGCCCGGTGGGCGAGCGCGGGCAACTGCTCTCCGGTGGCCAACGCCAGGCCGTGCTGCTGGCCCGGGCCTTGCTGCTCGACCCGCCGATCCTGTTGCTGGACGAACCCACCAGCGCCATGGACAACAGCAGCGAAGACGTTTTGCGGCAAAAGCTTCATACCCATGTACAGGGCAAGACCGTGCTGCTGGTCACCCACCGCACCTCGATGCTGAGCCTGGTGGACCGCTTGGTGGTGCTGGATAACGGCCGGATCGTGGCGGATGGGCCGAAAGAGGCGGTGATCGATGCGCTGCGCAAGGGACGGGTGGGCTCTGCGGCGGTATAGAAACAACACCGCAATCTGTGGGAGCAAGGTTTGTGTGGGAACAGGTTTGTGTGGGAACAGGTTTGTGTGGGAACAAGGCTTGCCCGCGATGAAGCTGATGCGGTCTCACTGGAACCGAGGCGCCTGTATCGCGGGCAAGCCTTGCTCCCACAAAAGCCTTGCTCCCACAGATAACCCTCTCAAGCCACAGGGATGTGTTCGGTTTTATTTTCTCTAACCAACGGGTACCGCCCCATGTCTGCTCAAACACCGGATTCAGCCGCCCGAAGCTACTTCGGCAGTTTCAGCAAAAGCGCCGAAAGCGAGTTCATGCCGGAAACCGCTGGCGCCACGCTGCAGGATTCGCCCCGCCGCTCGCGGGTGACCGTGTGGCTGGCCGCCGGGTTGATCATCACGGGGCTGGTCTGGGCGAAGTTCGCGGTGTTGCAGGAAGTCACCACCGGCGAAGGCAAGGCGATTCCGTCGAGCAAGATCCAGGTGATCCAGAACCTGGAGGGCGGCATCGTCACTGAGATTTTCGTCCGTGAAGGCCAGATGGTGAACAAGGGCGACACCCTGCTGCGCCTGGACGACACGCGCTTCCTGTCGAACAAGGGCGAAAGCGAGGCCGACCGCTATGCGCTAACGGCCCAGGTCGAGCGCCTGTCGGCCGAGGCCGAGGGCCGGCCGTTCAATCTTTCGGCCGAGGTGATCGCCAAGGCCCCGCAAGTGGCCGAGGATGAGCGCTCACTATACGAACAACGGCAACGGCGCCTGGCCAGCGAACAACGCACCCTGACCGAACAACTGCGGCAGAAGACCCAGGAGCTGGCGGAATTTCGCTCCAAGCAAGGCCAGTTCAGCTCGGCCCTGGCCTTGCTGCAAGAAGAAATGAACATGTCCGCCCCGCTGGTGCGCACCGGGGCGGTGTCGCCGGTGGAGATCCTGCGGCTCAAGCGCAGCGCGGTGGAAATCCGCGGCTCGCTCAACGCCACCACCCTGGCTATTCCCCGAGCCGAATCGGCGATCAACGAGATCAAGAGCAAGATCGACGAATCGGAACAGACCTTCCGTTCCGAGGCGGCCAAGGACCTCAATGAGAAACGCACCGAACTGTCGAAAATCACCGCCTCGAGCATCGCCATCGACGACCGCGTGACCCGCACCACCGTCGTCTCGCCGGTGCATGGGGTGATCAAGCAACTGAAGGTCAACACCATCGGCGGCGTGGTGCAGCCGGGCAACGACATGGTGGAAATCGTGCCCCTGGAAGACAACCTGCTGATCGAAGCCAAGGTCCGCCCTCAGGACGTGGCGTTCCTGCACCCAGGCCAGAAAGCCATGGTCAAATTCAGCGCCTACGACTACACGATCTACGGCGGGATGAGCGCCAAGCTCGAACTGATCGGCGCCGACACCATCACCGACGACAAGGGCAACAGCTTCTACCTGATCCAGGTGCGTACCGATAAAAATCACTTGGGTGGGGATGCCAAACCATTGCTGATCATTCCGGGGATGGTGGCGACGGTGGACATCATCACCGGGGAGAAAAGTGTCCTGGATTACTTACTCAAGCCGGTATTGAAGGCGCGGACCGAGGCGATGCGCGAGCGATAGGCCTTAAGCTGAGACTTTCTTTGATTGCTCTACCGCTATCGCGAGCAGGCTCGCTCCCACATTGGTTCTGTGGTGTTAGCAGATTTTTGCATGCACTGGAGATCAACTGTGGGAGCGAGCCTGCTCGCGATGAAGCCAGCACAGTCACGACTTATTTCCCAGCATGGTTACGCCGAAACGTCTCCTCCCCCATCGCCGCAATCTGCCCCTCGATCAACGCCTCGAACGGCCTCAGCAACCCCTCGAAGCTCGCCGGCGCCTCAAGCACCTGCAACGCCTGGACAATCGCCTCCAGCGTCGACAAAGCTCCCGGCCCCGGTGCCTTGCGCAAGCGGTAACGGGACACCCCGCCCTCGGCCAATGTCACCCTCGGCAGCGCCGCCAGCAGCGGGTTGAGGTGCAGCAGCTTGCGCGCCTTGCGCCAGGTGCCGTCGGGCACGACCAGCAGCAACGGCTCATCGGAAGGCGCATACGCCTGCAACGGCTGTGCATCGTCAGCCGGAAACAACAACCGTGCCTGATAACCCGGTTGATTGAGCAAACTGGGCAAATCCTCGAACACCTCGCCCACGATCAGTTCAGCGTTGTTAAGCCCCAACGCCGCCAAGCGGGCGGTGTTCAAGGCATGGTTCACTTCGCTGGGATGCTGCAACAGCAAGACACGGGTGCGGCTGTCGAGGCTGGGGATCAACGGGCACAGACAGTGGCTTTGCGGTCGTTGGCAGCGCGGGCATTGAGTTCTGGACATGGTCAGGCCTGATTCAGTTGAGCTTTGAGCAAATCGCGGAAGGTCTGGATCAGCGGCTCGCGGCTGCGGCCACGGCGCACGATCATCGAAAACGGCGCCTGATAGCCGAAGGTCGCCGGCAGCAGCACGCGCAAGTCGCCCTTGTCCACCCAAGCCTGGGCGTAGTGCTCGGGCAGGTAACCGACGTAGGCGCCGGACAACACCAGGATCAACTGCGCCTCCATGCTCTCCACCGTCGCCGCGCTGTGCTTGAAGCCGTGGCGAGCCAGTTCGGCCTGGCTCCAGTAACCGCGCCCGACCATGCGCTGCTGGGTGATGACTTGTTCGGGGATGCGCCGCTCGTTGAACAGCGGGTGGCGGTTGCTGCAATACAACCAGTGCTGCTCACGGTACAGCGGCATGTAGACCAGCCCGCTCATGCGCGTGGAGAACGCACCGATGGCCAGGTCCAGGCGGTTGTCCTGCACGCCGAGTTGCAGCTCGTAAGGGCTCATGACCGACAGGTGCAAATGCACCGCCGGATGCTCCTGGCTGTAGGCACCGATGGCTTCGGCGAACGGCAAGGCCTTGTCGCTGACGGTGGAGTCAATCACTCCCAGGTTCAGCGTGCCGCGCAGTTCACCCTTGAGCGCTGCCGCGTACTGCTCGAACCCTTCGAGCTCGCCCAACAGGCGCAAGGTTTCCTGATGGAACAACTCGCCCTTGCTGGTCAGGCTGAACCCACCCCGGCCACGATGACACAGCACCAGGCCCAGGGCCGATTCCAACTGACTCATGTAGGTGCTGATGGCCGACGTGGACAGGTTGAGTTCGTGCTGGGCATTGGCGAACCCCTGATGCCGGACCACGCTGACAAAAATGCGCAGTAGTTTCAGGTCGGGTAGAGCGTTGGCCATGGGGGTGTCTCCATACAAGCAGGTCAATGCACATTTGTGGCGAGGGGATTTATCTGTGGGAGCAAAGCTTGCTCGCGATACAGGCGCCTCGGTTCCAGAGGAAACCGCATGAACCTCATCGCGGGCAAGCCTTGCTCCCACAGGCTTGCACCCACCATTAACCTCATCAATCGCGAGAGTCTATCGCCCCACCCGCCATTAGTTTAGAAAAATCTGAACTAAGTATTTGCCGCCAGCGATTCTTCACGGCAATGGCTTTTCGCAGAATCGGCCCCTGATAAATAAAACAACGATGAGGCCCTACCCGTGGACAAGATTCTTCACCAACCACTGGGCGGCAACGAAATGCCGCGCTTCGGCGGCATCGCCACCATGATGCGACTCCCCCATTTGCAAACCGCTGCCGGCCTGGACGCTGCCTTCGTCGGCGTGCCGCTGGACATCGGCACCTCCCTGCGCGCCGGCACCCGTTTCGGGCCGCGTGAGATCCGCGCCGAATCCGTGATGATCCGCCCCTACAACATGGCCACTGGCGCCGCGCCGTTCGACTCGCTGTCGGTGGCCGACATCGGCGACGTGCCGATCAACACCTTCAACCTGCTGGACGCGGTGCGGATCATCGAGGAGTCGTACCACAAGATCCTCGAACACAACGTCATCCCCCTGACCCTGGGCGGCGACCACACCATCACCCTGCCGATCCTGCGGGCCATCCACAAGAAACACGGCAAGGTCGGCCTGGTGCACATCGACGCCCACGCCGATGTGAACGACCACATGTTCGGCGAGAAAATCGCCCACGGCACCACCTTCCGCCGCGCCGTGGAAGAAGGCTTGCTCGATTGCAACCGCGTAGTGCAGATCGGCCTGCGGGCCCAGGGCTACACCGCCGATGATTTCAACTGGAGCCGCAACCAGGGTTTCCGCGTGGTCCAGGCCGAAGAGTGCTGGCACAAATCCCTGGCCCCGCTGATGGCCGAAGTACGTGAGAAAGTCGGCGGCGGCCCGGTGTACCTGAGCTTCGACATCGACGGTATCGACCCGGCCTGGGCGCCAGGCACCGGCACTCCGGAAATCGGCGGCCTGACCACCATCCAGGCGATCGAAATCGTCCGTGGCTGCCAGGGCCTCGACCTGGTCGGTTGCGATCTGGTAGAAGTCTCGCCGCCGTACGACACCACCGGCAACACCTCGCTGCTGGGCGCCAACCTGCTGTACGAGATGCTCTGCGTATTGCCCGGCGTGGTTCATCGCTGAGGTGCGGTCATGAACGATCGAGATCAGGTTCTCAAGGCCGCCGCCGAATTGGTGTCGGCCTTCGCCCGCAATGACCGCGACGCCTACTTCGGCGCGTTCACGGCCGATGCGAGTTTCGTGTTCTACACCCTCGAACAGCCCCTGCTGTCACGCGATGCCTACCAGGCGTTGTGGGATCGCTGGCGGTCCGAGGATGGCTTCGAGGTGCTCAATTGCACTTCGAGCAACGCCTTCGTCAGCCTGCAAGGGGACGTGGCGATTTTCATCCATGACGTGGCCACCGAGCTGCGCATGCAAGGGGAGCAGCACTTTAGCCAGGAGCGCGAAACCATTGTGTTTCGCCAAGAACAACAAGGCCTATGGCTGGCCTGTCACGAACATTTGTCCGCAATGCCGGAAGGGCTGCCATCCCCTTAGCAACAGGCGACATTCACACACGATGAATGCGCCTCGATGATCGGAGCAGATCATGAATAACAATAACGATAAAAGCCTTACGCACATTGAAACCAACGGGGTCGAGCAGATCCCCGACCACGAACGCAGCGCCGGTCCGGGCGACCTGTTTCGCCTGATTTTCGGCGGTGCCAACACCTTCGCCACCGCCGTGCTTGGCAGTTTCCCAGTGCTGTTCGGCCTGTCATTCCAGGCCGGGGTCTGGGCGATTGTGCTGGGCGTATTGGTCGGTTCGATCATTCTCGCGCCGATGGGCCTGTTCGGCCCGCTCAACGGCACCAACAACGCCGTTTCTTCCGGGGCACACTTCGGTGTGCACGGGCGAATCGTCGGCTCGTTCCTCTCGTTGCTGACCGCCATCGCGTTCTTCTCGCTGTCGGTATGGAGCTCGGGCGATGCGTTGATCGGCGGGGCCAAGCGGCTGATCGGCGTGCCGGAAACCGACCTGAGCCTGGGCCTGGCCTACGGCCTGTTCGCCCTGCTGGTGTTGACGGTATGCATCTACGGCTTCCGCTTCATGTTGTGGGTCAACCGCATCGCCGTATGGGCGGCCAGCCTACTGTTTTTGCTGGGCATCCTGGCCTTCGCACCGACTTTCGACAGCCAATTCGCCGGCACGGTCAGCCTCGGCCAGCCGGGCTTCTGGGCAGCGTTCATCGGCGCGGCGCTGGTGGCCATGAGCAATCCGATTTCCTTCGGGGCGTTCCTGGGCGACTGGTCGCGCTACATCCCCCGCAACACGCCCAAGCGCCGCATCATGCTGGCCGTGATCGCTGCGCAACTGGCAACGTTGATCCCGTTCCTGTTCGGCCTCGCCACCGCCACCATCGTGGCGATCAAGGCGCCGGACTACATCGCGGCCAACAACTACGTGGGCGGGCTGCTGGCGGTCTCGCCGGGGTGGTTCTTCCTGCCGGTGTGCCTGATCGCGGTGATCGGCGGCATGTCCACCGGCACCACGTCGCTGTATGGCACCGGCCTGGACATGTCCAGCGTGTTTCCACGGGTGCTGTCGCGGGTCAAGGCGACGCTGCTGATCGGCGTGCTGTCGATTGCCTTCATCTTCATCGGGCGCTTTGCGGCGAACCTAGTGCAGAGCGTCTCGACCTTCGCCGTGCTGATCATCACCTGCACCACGCCGTGGATGGTGATCATGATCATCGGCCTGCTGGTGCGCCGTGGCTTCTACTGCCCGGATGACCTGCAAGTGTTCACCCGCGGCGAAACCGGCGGGCGCTACTGGTTCAGCCACGGCTGGAACTGGCGCGGCCTGGGGGCATGGATCCCCAGCGCGCTGGTGGGGTTGTGCTTCGTCAACCTGCCGGGGCAGTTCGTCGGGCCGCTGGGGGAACTGGCCGGTGGGATCGACATCAGCCTGCCCGTGACCCTGGGCCTGGCGTCGGTGGTGTACCTGGTGTTGCTGGGGCTGTTTCCAGAGCCGGCGGCGGTGTATGGGCCGGGGGATCCGCGGAGCAAGGGTTCGGTCTCGCCGAGCGCTGAACCTGTGGCGAGGGGATTTATCCCCGCTGGAGCGCGCAGCGCTCCCAAATCCTGACATCTCGGTGTGCCTGACAGATTGAGTTGGCTGTTTTGGGGCTGCTTCGCAGCCCAGCGGGGCGGTGCGACGTTTCGCTAAATCCCCTCGCCACAACTCCATCTGTCCACGGCGCCATCTCGACTTCCTACAAAAAAGACAATCGGAGACACGCCACCATGGCTTTGGACTTAATCGTCGTTCTCATCTACGCCGCCGGCATGATCGCCCTCGGCTGGTACGGCATGCGCCGCGCCAAGACCCGTGACGACTACCTGGTCGCCGGGCGCAACCTCGGCCCGGGCTTCTACCTGGGCACCATGGCCGCCACCGTCCTGGGCGGTGCGTCCACCATTGGCACCGTGCGCCTGGGCTACGTCTACGGCATTTCCGGATTCTGGTTGTGCGGCGCCATTGGCCTGGGCATCGTCGGCCTCAGCCTGTTCCTCGCCAAGCCGTTGCTCAAGCTGAAGATCTACACCGTGACCCAAGTGCTGGAGCGCCGCTACAACCCGGCCGCGCGCCAGGCCAGTGCGTTGATCATGCTGGTTTATGCGCTGATGATCGGCGCCACCTCGACCATCGCCATCGGCACCGTGATGCAGGTGCTGTTCGGCCTGCCGTTCTGGGTGTCGATCCTGGTGGGCGGTGGCGTGGTGGTGCTGTATTCCACCATCGGCGGCATGTGGTCGCTGACCCTCACCGACATCGTGCAATTTCTGATCATGACCGTTGGCCTGGTGTTCCTGCTGATGCCGATGTCCATCGCCGATGCCGGCGGCTGGGATGCGATGGTGGCGGCCTTGCCGGCCAGCTACTTCGACTTCACCGCGATTGGTTGGGACACCATCCTCACCTACTTCCTGATCTACTTCTTCGGCATCTTCATCGGCCAGGACATCTGGCAGCGGGTGTTCACCGCCCGCAGCGAAGGCGTGGCCAAAGTCGCCGGCACCGCCGCCGGCCTGTACTGCGTGCTGTACGGCCTGGCCGGGGCGTTGATCGGCATGGCGGCCAAGGTCCTGCTGCCGGACCTGGAGAACGTCAACAACGCGTTCGCCAGCGTGGTGCAGACCAGCCTGCCCAACGGCATTCGTGGCTTGGTGATCGCCGCGGCCCTGGCGGCCTTGATGTCCACCGCCGCGGCGGGCCTGCTCGCAGCGTCCACCACGGTCGTCCAGGACTTGCTGCCCCGTCTGCGCCAGGGCCGTGAGAGTGGCAGTGGCGACGTCCACGAGAACCGCATCGCGACCCTGCTGATGGGCGTGGTGGTCTTGGTGATCGCCCTGGTGGTCAGCGACGTCATCAGCGCCCTGACCCTGGCCTACAACCTGTTGGTGGGCGGCATGCTGATCCCGCTGATCGGCGCCATCTACTGGAAACGCGCCACCACCGCCGGCGCGATCACCAGCATGTCGTTGGGTTTTTTGACCGCGCTGCTCTTCATGCTCAAGGACGGCCTGGACGCCAACACGCCGATCTACTACAGCCTGAGCGTGGCGCTGGTGAGTTTTGTGCTGGTGAGCTTGTTGTCGCCACGGCCGAGTGCGGTGGCCAAGGTGGTTTGAGCGAAACCGAATCAAGCCGAACACACTTGTGGCGAGGGGATTTATCCCCGCTGGGCGTGAAGCAGCCCCAATCCAGGCAATCCGGTGTGCCAGGAAGATTGAGCCCACTGCTTTAGGGCTGCTGCGCAGCCCAGCGGGGATAAATCCCCTCGCCACA
>NZ_ATLN01000127.1:0-31254 GCF_000416195.1 Pseudomonas sp. CFII68 | reverse complement strand
CCCTCGCCACAAATGCAGTGTTTCCAGGGTTGATGTTCATCAGCGGGCGCCTCCTTCGACCGGCACCGCCTTGATCACGGCCCTGGGCGTTTGCAGGCTCACCGGCGCGGCCCCCGGGATCGCCCGGGCCGAGGCTGGCAGTTGCGGGGCTTGCATGTCCGGCAAGGCCCAACTGCGCTCCGGTTGCAGCAGGCCCTGGGCGCGGCGCATGAAGTCGTAGCGGTTGAGAGTGATGCCGCGCCCCGCTGCCGTGTCACGGATGATATAGGGCCGCAGGAACACCATCAGGTTGGTCTTGGTGATCTGCCGCCGTTCGTTGCGAAACAGCGCACCGATCCCCGGAATGGTCGACAGCCACGGCACCGCGTCATTGCTCTGGCTGTAGCCATCCTGCAGCAACCCGCCGAGGACCATGATCTGCCCATCGTCCAGCAGGATGCTGGTGTCGATGGCGCGCTTGTTGGTGACGATGCCCGTGGTGCTCGAGGCGCGATTGTCGACGCTGCTGACTTCCTGATAGATGTCGAGCTTGACCGTCCCGCCTTCGGAAATCTGCGGCCGGACATTGAGCTTCAAACCCACCTCCTCGCGGGTCACGGTCTGGAACGGGTTGTTGCTGGTGCCTCCGCCGCCGGTGACATAGCTGCCGCTGACGAAGGGAATGGTCTGGCCGACGAAAATACTGGCGGCTTCGTTGTCCAGGGTCAGCAGGTTCGGCGTCGACAGCACATTGGTGCCGCCCTTGCTCTTCAAGGCCCGGGCCAGGACCTTGAGGTCGAGGATCTTGCCGATACCGGGAATGTCCACGGTGCCGTTGACCAGGCCGAGGTTCAGGCCCTGGGGCAAGACATCGATACTGGTCTTGCCGTTGAGGTTGAGCGCCGTGCCGCCGAGATTGACCCCGCCGATCACGCCGCTGCCACCGAGGTTGCCGGTCTGCCATTGCACGCCGAATTCGCTGGCGTCGTCCTCGCCGACCTCGACGATCAGGCTCTCGATCACCACCTGGGCCCGGCGCTGGTCCAGCATATCGATGACTTCCCGCAGGTTGCGGTACAGCGGGTCCGGCGCGGAGATCAGCAAGGTGTTGGTGGTGGCGTCGGCCTGGATGGTCACGCCGCCAGCGCTGAAGGCAGTGCTCTGTTCGTTTTTCGTCGAAGCGGAAGTCGCGCCGTTGCTGCCCTGGGCGTAGCCATTGCCGCTGGTCGAAGCACTGCCGCTGGTGGTGCTGCTGGTGCCATCGCCACTGCTGCCCTGCCCGCTCTGGCCGTTGGTGCTGGCGCCCATGCCACTGAGCACCGAGCGCGAGTTGTCGTTGCCCTCGCCTTCGCTTTCCCCGGTGAGCAAGCCGCGCAGGGCCTGGGCCAGTTTGCCGGCCTGGGCGTTGCGCAGGTACACCACATGCAGGTTGCTCGGGTTGTTCTGGGCGTTGTCGAGCTTGTAGATCAGGTTGCGCGCCAGCTCCGTGCGCTCGGGGCTGCCGGCGCGGATGATGATGGAGTTGGAGCGCGGGTCGCCGATCACGTTGATCTTCTGGGTCTGGTCGCCGCCCTGGGTTTCCAGCAGGTCAGAGACCATTTGCGCGATGTCGACCGCGATGCCGTTGTGGATCGGTACCACGTCGGTGTCGATGGCGCTGGGGGTGTCGATGCCTTCAATGAGCTGCGCCACCCGCGACAGGTTTTCGGCGTAATCGGTGACGACAATGGTGTTGTTGCCCGGGTAGGCATTGATCGGGTTGTTCGGCGACACGATCGGGCGCAGCACCGGGATCAGGTTCACGGCGTTTTCGTATTGCAGGCGAAAGGTGCGGGTGAGCATGCCGTTGCCGGCCGGTTTGTCGGCGCTGTAGATCGGCCCACCCAGCAGTTTGGCATCGGCCTCCGGCACCACCTGGGCCACGCCGCCGACGTCGACCACGCTGAAGCCTTGCATGCGCAGCGCGGCCAGCAGCATGTCGTAGGCCTGGTGGGCCGGTACCTGGCCTTCGGACACCAGCGTCAGGTTGCCCTTGACCCGCGGGTCCACCAGAAACTGCTGGCCGGTGGAACGGGACAAGGCCCGCACCACCGCCTGGATATCCGCCTCGACGAAATTCAGCGTCACCGGTTGATCGCCCAAAGGCGTACGCGCCGGCGCATTGCTGCGCGGCTCGCGAGCGCGAGCGGTGAGGTCGACCTGATGCCGCACCGCGGGCTTATGTTCACGCAGGTCCTGGGCCCGCTGGCGATCGAGCAATGCATCGCCGCTGCGTTGGGTGCTCCCCAAAGGAATGCCCAACTCACTGTCCACCAGCAACGGTGGCTGCGACGCGGGTGGCGTGCTGTTGCACGCACTCAACGCGAGCAACAACAGCGGTGCAGCCTTGCGCCAATGACGTGGGTATCTGACCCCTTTCATGAAGCTTCCTTAGCGCCTTGCGCCTGATCCATGCGAACGGTTCCGGACAGTGTGCCGGAGGTGTTGTCGTTGTCGTGGTTGTCGGGATTGGCAAGGGCGGTGCGCTGTAAACGGGCCTCGATCACTTCCAGGGAGAGTTGCCGTGGGTTGCCCAATAGCCAGCTGATCACCGCCTCTGCCGGAGCCTTGTCGAACGTGAGCTGCCAGGTCTTGGGGCGCTCGGCGTCGGGCGTTTGCAATTGGTAGTGCTGGCTCAAGCCACTGGCGTCCAGGCTCTGGCGCAAGGCGGTTTCAAGGGGCTGGTCGGGTGCAGGCCCAGCGACGTCACGCAACAGCACTTCGAGGGCTTCGGTCTGTGAACGCAGCTTCGGGGTTTCGGCTTGCCAGTAGGCGATGGTCTTGAGCGGCGGCTGGATCAGTGCGAGCCAGACCAGGCAGCCGCCCAACACCAGCGCAGCCAGGGCCACGGCGGCCTGTTCGCGCACCGCCAGCCCCTGCCAGAACGTGCGCAAACGCGTGCGATAGGCTTGCCAACGCCCCCACGCCAGTGCCAGAGAATGCTTATTCATCATCGGCGTCCGGGGTTTCGTCGGGGGTGTCCTGGCTGCCCTGGCCGGCTGGTGCCACACGCAGGGTCCAACCCTGATCGATGGCGGCGACGTCAATGCCGGCCTGGGCCAGGGGGATTTTCCAAGCCTCTTCGGCGGAGGGTTTCTGCGCCTCGGCCACGACACTCAGGCGCAACTCACCGTTCTCGAATACCAGCGCCTGGACATTGCCGCTCATGAACGGCATGGCACTGCCCGCCTGCTGCACCAGGCTGGCAAAGCGTTGAGCCGGGTCGGTCGCCGCACCGCTCTGGCGCGCAGCGATTTGCTGACGCGCCTGTTGCAGCGGGTTGAGAATCACCGGCAACTCGGGGAACGCCTGCTTCACCCGCTGGCTCATCTGCGCCTTGAGCCGTTGACCCTGGGCCGCTTCGCGGGCGGCGTAGAGGTTCAGCCCGATCACCCACACCGCCAGCGCTGTCGCACAGATCGCCGCCGCCCGGCCCCAACCGCCGCGCTCGACGGCGTTGCGTGAAAGGCCGGCATGCAGCCCCCAGCCTGGCGCAGGGCCCATCCAGCGTTGGGTTTCGGCCAAGGTGCTGATCGAAGGTTGCGGCGGCGCCTCGCCCACCCAGTGCAACCCGGGCCCTGTTTCCAGCAACCACTCGTCCAGCGCGTCCTCCTGCAACGGTTGCACCACGGCGTGCTGCAGGCCATGGCGCACCAGCAGATGGTCGTCTTCGATACAGGCCACCGGCCCCGACAGCACCGGCAAGGCGTAGGCCGCCGGATAGAGGCCGCGCAGCTTCATGCCAGCCTGGTGCACAAGCCGGCCCAGCGTGGCGAGCGATTCACGATCTAGCCAAGCGATCTGCACCTGCCCATCGACCCCACGCGAGCTATGCGCCACCTGCATGTGTTCACTGGCACCGAGCATCAGGGCCTGGGCCGCGCACGTCACAGCCGCGGTGATCCTGGCCGCTGGCAACAACGGCAACTCCAGGCGGGTCAACAAGCTGTCACGCGGATGAAGGAAGCATTCCACCGAAATAGTCTTACCGCCTTGGCCCAACCCCCGCAGGCTGCTGCGGCCCTGCTCGCGAACCTGGCCCTGGCGATCCAGCCAGGCAAATGCCACCTCGCTGTCGAGATCCAGGCTGCCCAGCGGCGCCAGGGCGATGCGCAAGCGCGTCATACGCCCACCCTTGACCAGATCACCTGGGGCAAGCGGTCCTGGGTGCGTTGCAGCAACGCCTCCAGTTCGACCCGCCGTTGTCCGCTGCGTGCCTGGCCTCGCAGGCGGAACCAGTCGCTGGTGATGCCGACCTTGACGCTGGCGGCGTCCAGCTCCGGCATGCGCAGGCGATTGACGAAATCCCCGCGATTGATAAACCAGTGGCCGCCATCACGCTCCCGGACCAGTGCCTCGGCCCGTTGCAGCGACAGCCCCGGCACGTAGGCGGCCAGCACCGGGGCGCTGGCGGTGTTGCCATTAAGCCAGGTGTTGGTCGGCAGGATCGTCACGTAAGGCGCCAGTGTTTCCAGCAACCGCACATTGACGCCCTTGACGCTGCGCAGGTCTTGCAAGGTGCGCAGCATCGGGCGCGTCGGTGCCAGCGGCGTGTTGTCGGCCTGCGGCGAGGTGTCCCGGCCGCTGTCGAAGGTATTGGCCTTCGGCGCTTGGTCCGCCCGCCGCGGATTCAACAGGCGCGGATAAGCCTCGACGACCCTTTCGACGATGCGCGTACGGACCGTCGCGGCCACACCAAGCTGCTCGCACAAGCGTTCGAAAGCGCGCACTTGTTCTTCATCCACACGTTCATTGGCGACGAGGTTGCGCAGGTTGAACTTGCCTTGTTCATCTTCCAACTGGCCTTCGAACGGCGTGTCGATCTGGCCCGAACCCGGCATCACGATGGGTTTGGCCCAGGGTTGGCCGAAGCGCGTCAGCGGATCGCGCTGGCGGGCGTCCCAGAGCAACTGGCGACTCAGTTGCAGGCCGCCCTGCAACCGCGCCGAGCCCTGGACGCGCAACTGCTCGGCCTCCAGGCTGCGGGTGAACAGGGTCTGGCGGGTCAGCATGCCGCCGGCGATCACCGCCACCACGGCAGAGATCAGCAAGGCACTGATGACCGCCATGCCGCGCTGCTTCGCCGCAAGGGGCGAATCCGTTTGCATCACGGCCCTTACAACTGCCAGGAGCCAATGTCGGCATTCACGCCGTCGCCGTCAGGCTGGCCGTCGGCCCCCAGGGAAAAGATATCGACTTCGCCATTGGCACCGGGGTTGAGGTAGTTATAAGGACGGCCCCAGGGGTCGTTGGGCAGGCGCTCGAGATAGGAACGCCAGGTGCTGTTTTTCGCATCGGCCGGCTTCTCCACCAACACCTTGAGGCCCTGGTTCATGCTCGGGTAACTGCCGTGGTCCAAGCGATAAAGCTTCAAGGCTTGCATCAGGCCGCCAATGTCCTGTTTCGCCGCCGTTGCCCGCGCCTGGTCGGGACGGTCGAGCACCTTGGGCACCACCATCGCCGCCAGGATGCCGAGGATCACCACCACAACCATGATTTCGATCAGGGTGAAACCCCGCTGCCCGCGAGGGCCTTGGGGACGGGCGTTGTAACGGGCGATCTGCATCTCGACGGTCCTTCGCTGGATTCGATTCGAGGCGCAGTGTTGCAAGAAAATATGTCAGTGATATTGAAATTGCTCTGGAGCTTACGTCGTCAATCGGTCACGAACGCGGGCTAACCTTGAAGGCTGCCCTCGCCCCCGAGCCCGCGCCATGCCACGCCCTGCTCCGCAAGCCGGCTTCACCCTGATCGAAGTGTTGGTGGCCCTGGCGATCATCGCCGTGGCCATGTCGGCAGCGGTGCGCGTGGCTGCGGTGATGACCCAGAGCAACGGCCTGCTGCGCGACAAATCCATCGCCCTGCTGGCCGCCCGCAGCCAACTCGCGCAGTTACGTCTGGAAGGCCGTTTTGCCCAAGGCTCGAAAGTGTTCGAGTGCGACCAGGGACGACTGTTGCTGCGCTGCGAACAGACCCTGCGCCCGGCGGAAAATGGCCGGCTGCTGCGGGTTGAACTGAGCGTGTCGGACCGCAGTCGCGAAGCACCGCCGTTGGCTCGCTTGGAGACGTGGGTCAGCCGAGAGAAACCTTGAATAAGCGTGGATGCACACATCACCTGTGGCGAGGGGATTTATCCCCGCTGTGGGAGCAAGGCTTGCCCGCGATGCAGGCGCCTCATTTCCCCGGAGACTGAGTCGTCTTCATCGCGGGCAAGCCTTGCTCCCACAGCGACGGCAAACTCACCGAATCCGGCAACCGAGCCAGGACCAACCGGGTCTGCTCATCGCCACGTTCGATGACCACCGCCTGCGCTTCGATCGCCACCAACCGTATCCCTTGGGCCACCCGTTCACCGACCAGGAAACTGCGCGGCGGTCCATCGTTGAGACTGAGGATCGCCACGGGCGTGTGCGTGCCAGCCATCACACCGCTGACCTTGATGTCCACCGCTGCCGGCTGGTTGGAGAACCATTGCAGCGCCGGGTTATCGGAGCGCTCGGCCATGCGTTGCGGGGCGACATCCGGCGTGCGCGACTCGGCCGACGTGAGCAACAGCGAAGACCAGGTCGCCACCCCGGCCAACGCCGCCAACAAGCCCACGGCCTGGACGATTTGCGCCGGGGACACACGCTCGATGAACGCCATGGCCTGAATCTCCTTTTTTGGGTTCCAGCGTCCAGCGTACGCGCCAATTCTCTCCGTTTTATTTCACATCCCTATCATCTTCACCGTGCAGGATGGTCCGCACGCAAAGGAGCGCGCTATGACCCGGGGCAAGCAACGCGGTTTCACCCTGATCGAATTGATGGTGGTGCTGGTGATTATCGGCATTGCCAGCGCCGCCGTGAGCCTGAGCATCAAGCCGGACCCATTGAAGTTGCTGCGTCAGGATGGCGAACGGCTGGTGCAACTGTTGCAACTGGCCCAGACCGAAGCCCGCACCGACGGGCGACCGATTACCTGGCGCTGGGACGCCAAGGGTTTTGGCTTCAGTCGCCGCATCGATCAGGGCGCCGGGCTCGATCGCTTCGAGGATGACCCGCAACTGCATCCACGTCGCTGGCAGAGCCCGTCGATGGAGGTTCGCGTGGAGCCCAGGCAGCGAGTCGTGCTGAATGCCGAATGGCTCGGCGAGCCCTTGCAGATCCGCCTGTCGGACGGCCAGAACAGCCTCAATGTGCAACGCAGCGCCGCCGGACGGGTGCAACTCCAATGAGCGCCCGGCAGACAGGCTTCACCTTGTTGGAGGTGATGGTGGCGATCCTGCTGATGGCGGTGGTCAGCCTGATTGCCTGGCGCGGGCTGGACAGCGTGACCCGCGCCGACAGCCACTTGCAGGCCAGTACCGAACAGACCGAAGCGCTGCTGCGGGTCTTGAACCAACTGGAGCGCGACGTCGCCCTGCGCGCCAGCATCGAACTGAGCGAACCGGTAAAACCCGGCGTCGACGACGAGCCCTCGACCGCCCCGCCCGCCCTCACCGTGCGCAGCACCGAAGGCCGGGGTTTGCGCCTGGACGTGATCCGCGTGGCGGCGACCCAGGAGGGCGAGTTGCAACGGGTACGCTGGTGGATCAAGGGCGACACGCTTTACCGCGCCCAAGGCCAGGCCCGCAGTCGCTACCCACTGCCCGCACCCGGCCCGGGCGTGGCGGTGCTCAGTGACGTCAGCGACGCCGGACTGCGGTTCTGGGACAAGGAAAAAGGCTGGCGCAAACTCAGCGGCAACCGCCAGGAAAACCCGATGGGCATCGAAATCAGCCTGACCCGCCAGACACCTCAGGGCGTAGAGAAATATCGACAGGTGCTGGGGCCGTTGGAGTAAGCCGAGCGAATACCCCCCCATGTGGGAGCGGGCTTGCTCGCGAAGAGGCCTGTAGGCTCAATATCAATGTCGACTGTTATGCCGCCTTCGCGAGCAAGCCCGCTCCCACAGGATCTCCGGGTGTTCTCAGATGGTGAGCCCGCCACTAATCCCCTTGTGGGAGCGAGCCTGCTCGCGAAGAGGGCCGCCCAGGCACCACGGGACTCAGCTCAGCACCACCACCCCACCCGGCAATTCGGTGCATTTGGCGCCGTAGGCATCGCGGATCAACAGCGCTACGCCCGCCAGTTGGTCGAGGCGAAACCGCGCCTGGACCTTGCGCTGGCCCAGTTCGCGGTTGAGTAGCAGCAACATGCCTGGCCGATAGCGGTTGATCTCATCAATGACGCTGGCCAGGGTCGCGTCGTTGAACACCAGGACCTGCTCACGCCAGGCAATGGCGGCCGACACATCGGCACGCTTGGGAGCACCTACCCGGCCAGGGTCGTACGTCAGTTGCATGCCCGGTTCCAGGCGAAACCGCTGGCCTTGCACCTCGACCTGCACCACACCCTCCAGGCAGGTCGCGCAAACGCTCTGGTCGGTGTAGCGGATGTTGAAGCGTGCCCGGGCGGCGCTGATCCAGCCGGCACCGGCCTGGACGCTGACCACCTGGGCACTACGCCCCTGCACTTCAATCTCGCCGCTGAGCAACTCCAGTCCTTGTCCGCCATCGGCCAGCGCGTGGCGGCTGAGGCGGGTCTGGGTGTTGAGCTCCAAGCTGACGCCCTCGGCCAATTCCACTCGGCGCTGTTCGCCGACGTCGGTGACGTAGTCGGCTCCCAACCCGGAAACACCACCGGGCACCGTGGCGCGGATCAACAGCAAAGCCGCCGAAGCCGCGATGGCGCCACCCAACAACGCCCGGCGACCGAAATGCCGGGGCGCCTGCACCGCCGCGACGGCAGGTTGCAGCCCCTGCCACAGCGCCTTGGCCTGTTCGAAGGCCCGGGCATGTTCGGGGCTTTGCCCGCACCACTGGCGCAAGGCCCGGGCATCGGCCACGGTGGCGCGCCCCGAGGTCAGCAGGATCAGCCAATCTCGGGCCTCGCTGGCCAATCGGGCCTGGGGCGTGGCGTCAGGGGAAGCGATGCTGAAGATGTTCAAGCGCACACACACTCACGAAAGGGTCGGGTCTCTACTCTCAAGACGGTTTTCCCGCGCCGGGACCGAACCGCTGAATGACTTTTCTTTCCAGGCGCAGGGCGCAGTGCCCCAGTGCCGCCTTGATTTCCTTCTCCACCATGCGCGTGGAAATACCGAAGCGCTGGGAGATTTCCAGGTGCGGCGCTTCTTCCAGGCGTGCGGCGATGAATATCTTGCGACGGCGCGCCGGCAGTTCATACAAGGCCTTGAGCAGGGTCTGCAGCTCCTTCTGCCCACCCACCACGCGAGCCGGATCCAGCGCTTCATCCGAGACCTGCAGCAATTCCTCGATTTCATCGCCGGTGAGCAGGCGTGCATCGGCCTGCCGGCGGTCGGCGGCGATGTTCAGGGCCATGCGGTACAAATAAGCGTTGGGCTGGGCAATCTCCTGGGTATCGACCATGCGATCGACCCGCAGGTAGGTTTCATGCAACACATCGTTGGCCAGTTCCTCGGAGCCCAGGCGTCTGCGCAGGCGCACCTTGAAATCCTCATACGAGGTGAGGAACAACTTCACCAGCGGGCTGCGACCGGAGTCTTTCATTGCCCGGACACCCCTTCCCCTGCTATGCATTCCATGCTTCTTCCTGATGAGTCGGGTAACAAAAGCAGGGTCACCGGCTGGCGCAACGAGCTGGGCGCCGGGCGGTCGATCCTGAGGTTTTGCAAACTGTTGACCAAGGCCTTGTCCCGCATCACGTCGCCTGTGGAACTGACCAGGCGGCTGTGCTGGACCACGCCGTCCCGGCCGATCCACACTTGCAGCACCGCCCGGAAACTGCCTGGGCGGGTCAACGGTGAACGACACAAATTGCGCTGGATGACCGCCTGGATCGCTGCCGCGTAGTTGCTGTCACTCAAGCCTGGGGTGACGCCGGGAGGCAGCGGCACCTCGCGGACCCGCACCGGCTGCAACGTGAACGCATCCGCCCGGGCATAGTGCGCCGCCAACCCGGTGCCGCTGAGCAACACCCTCAACCCTTCGGAAGGTGTGAACTGCCCCTGGACACCCAGCGTATGACGCTGGCTCGACAACGGGTGGTCCACCAGCACCGCCATGCCCGTCGCCCGGCTGAACTGCTCCAGCGCCGTGGTCAGTTCCTGGGGCGCGATATCCAGGTCCACCAGGCCGGCTGCCTGGATCGGCCCGGCCAGCAGACACAACAACAGCGTCAGCCAGCCCAAGGGCGCCCTGGTCAATCCACGTCCGCGTCCGCCCCCGGCTCTGCCTTGCTGCACGACTGACGTATCCGTTGAAAACCGTCATCCTGAGGGGAGTTTATGAATGTCGTATGACAACTGATACAAATCCCCCGGGCCGCACTAGACTGATGCCCTGACAGCGAACCGTCCGGTGTGACGGGCCAGGAGGTCGATGATGAAACAGTGGATGCGTATGACAGCAGGCCTCGGCCTGCTCATGGCCCTGCCCTGGGCCCAGGGCGAAGAGGCGCCGGCGTGTATCGAGGTGACCGTCGGTGGCTACAAGACCCCCGACTACAACTGCCTGAGCCGGCAGATGGGCAACGACCCGCAGGCTGCAACAGCCACGCAACGGGCCCAGGACGCCATGAATGTGCCCGTCAACGAACGCGCGCCGAACAGCATCGGCCTGGCAACCCCGGCGGCCACTGGCGTGCGCATGGGCAATACATTTGGCACTTCGGTCAAGCCCCAGCGGCCGCCGGCCCCGGCCAGCAATTCGCCGCTGCCCAATGGAAATAAATAGAGGCAAACGACAGACCTGCTCTGTGGGAGCAAAGCTTGCTCGCGATCCAGGCGACACGGTCCGCCAGATTCACCTCATCATCGTTCATCGCGGGCAAGCCTTGCTCCCACAGTTGGCTTTCGCGGATCAGCCACCCGGACTCTGGCGAAAACTCACCGCCAGCCGGTTCCAGCTGTTGATGGTGCTGATCGCCAGGGTCAGGTCCACCAGTTCCTCCTCGCTGAAGCAGGCCCGGGCCTGGGCATAGACGTCGTCCGGCACCAGGCTTTCAGCCAACAGCGTCACCGCCTCGGTCCAGGCCAGGGCGGCGCGTTCGCGGGGCGTGAAAAAACCGCTGTCGCGCCACACCGCCACCGCGTAGAGCCGTCGCTCGGTCTCGCCCTGGCGTCGTGCCTCCACCGAATGCATGTCAGTGCAGAAGGCACAGCCATTGAGTTGCGAAGCGCGGATCTTGATCAGGTGCAGCAACGCCGGTTCGATACTCAGGCGACTGGTCAGGGCTTCCAGGCCGATCATGGCTTTCATCGCCCCAGGCGATGCAGTGTAGTAGTCCAGACGCGGGCTCATGGCGGGCTCCGTGGCATTCGAGACCTTCACGGTAGGCCCAGGGACCGGTCAATGACAGGTCCAATTCGGCGAAAAACCCGGAGGCAAGTCCAATGGGCGGGATTTTCCCCACGCAACTTCTATGCAGTCGCACAATGCGGGTAATCTTGCGCCTTTGACGCTGGCCGCCAACAATCGCCCAGGAGCTTGCGGGTATGGAACTTCATGTTGTCATCAACGGCCGCAAGGACCTGTCGAGCCAGTTGTATCAACAATTGCGCAGCGCCATCGAAAGCGGTCGCCTGGCGGCCGGTACGCAACTGCCGCCCAGCCGCCTGCTGGCCGAACAACTGGGGGTCTCGCGCAAGACCGTCTCCGACACCTACGCCCAACTGACCTACGAAAATTTCCTCACCGGTATCATCGGCAAAGGCACCTACGTCAACGCGCGGCCGGCCAGGATCGTACGCAAGCAGAGCCACCGCGAGCTGGCCGGTGCCGACGTCGTCGAGGCCTGGCGCACCATGCCCGACCTGATGCGCCATCCCACCCTCGAAGGGGCGTTGCGCTACGACTTCATCGGTGGCGCCACCGGCAAGGGCCAGTTTCCGCTGGACGACTGGCGGCGCTGCACGGCTCACGCGCTGCGCCAGATCGCCAGTGCCAAGGGCTTCTACAGCCAGCCCGAAGGCCTGCCGTCGCTGCGCAATGCCATTGCCCGGCACATCGCGTTTTCCCGCGGGGTCAATTGCCAGGATGAAGACGTGGTGGTGTGCAACGGCGCGCAGCAGGCCCTGGACCTGATCTCGCGGGTGTTGACCCGTCCCGGCAGCCTGGTGGCCATGGAGGATCCGGGCTATCCGCCGGCGCGGTTGTTGTTCGGCTCCCAGGGCGCCACGGTGGCCGGGGTGCCAGTGGACGAGCAAGGCATGCGGGTCGACCTGATCCCCGATGGCACGCGGTTGATTTATGTGACGCCCTCCCACCAGTTTCCCTTGGGCATGCCCATGAGCCAGGCCCGCCGCGAGGCCCTGCTGGCGCGGGCCTATGAGCTGGGGGCGATCATCATCGAAGACGACTACGACAGCGAATTCCGCTACGAAGGCCGGCCCGCCGATTCGTTGCAGAGCCTGGATGAGCGCGGGATCGTGGCGTACGTCGGCACCTTCTCCAAGACCCTGTTGCCGGAGCTGCGGCTCGGCTATGCGATCCTGCCGCCAGCGATTCTTGAAGCGGTGATCCTGGCCAAGCGCCTCACCGACCAGCACACCTCCACCCTGCCCCAGTGGGCGCTGGCGAAGTTCATCGCCGAGGGTTGCCTGCTCAAGCACATCCGCCGCTGCCACACCTTGTATGCCGGCCGCCGCGAGCGAATCCTGGCACGCATGGCCGGGGACTTGTCGCCCTGGTTCGAGGCCGTGCCCACCACCGCGGGCTTTCATATGGCGGTGTTGTGCAAGGTCCCCATGGACCTGGCGCTGGTGATCGAACTGGCGAAAAAAGCCGAAGTCGGGCTCTACAGCCTTGATGGCTTTTTCAACGAGGCCCCGGTGCGGCCGGGCCTGTTCTTTGGTTTCGGCGCGATCGAAACCCTGGACATCGACATCGCCCTCGACCGTTTGCGCGACATTCTGCAGCAGGTGGCCTGAAGATTGGACTGGGCATTTATCTGCCCATTGGCTGTTTGAGCCTTGCCCCGACGGGCCTATCCTGCACGGGTGTCGTTGATATTGAGCAACCCCCTCGGACTTGATTCAGGAGCCTGAACAATGTCTCGCCAAGTGATCAATACCGTACAGGTGCAAGCCGCCGCCGGTCGCTCGGAAGAACTGGGCCGGCAATTGCAGCAAATCGTCGAGACCCTGCGCGCCCAACCAGGCTGCGATGCCTACCTGGTCGACCGTTGCCCGGACGATGGCGACCGCTGGAACGTCAGCGCCCGCTGGCAGTCGGAAGCGGCCATGCAAGCCCACTTCAACTGCCCGGAAGTGCAAGGCTTCATCAGCCTGATCGACAACCGCCTGGCCCGAAGCGTCGACTTCAACAGCTGACACCCCGCGGCTGTAGGAGCTGCCGAGTGCAACGAGGCTGCGATCTTGCCCAATCCAATTGAGTCTCAAGCGAAAGATCAAAAGATCGCAGCCTTCGGCAGCTCCTACAGAGGGTTACCTTTCAAACTGGATGGATCGCGGTATTGGTCTATCCACCTTCCGAAAGATTGGACGTTTGCTTGTCCTACCGTGGGGCTTAGGGTGAATCCATCGCCGCGACAGCGCGAAATCACTCGAAACCACACAGGCCCTACCTTCATGAAAACACTCTGTCTGATCGCCGCCCTCAGCCTGCTGCCCATGACCCAGACCTACGCCCACGAAGCCGCGCCTTCGGAAAAGGTCACGGTGCTGCAGGAGCAATTGCTGAAAAACGTTCCAGGTAAAAAAACCATGATGCTGACTGTCAACTATTCACCCGGCCAAGCGTCCATTGCCCATAAGCATGAGGGCACAGCCATGGCCTACGTACTGGAAGGCGCCATCACTTCCCAGGTCAAGGGTGAGCCGGCGAAGACCTACAAGGCTGGAGAGTTCTGGTATGAAGCGGCGGGGTCCGAGCACCTGGTGTCGAAAAACGCCAGCGCGAGCCAACCGGCGAAACTGCTGGTGTTCATGGTGATGGGTGAGGATGAGGCGGTGTTGATACCGCTGAAAAACTGAGCCGCCAAAACGCGATCCTCCTGTGGGAGCGGGCTTGCTCGCGAAGGCGGTGCATCAGTCGAAGCGTTGTTGGCTGATACACCGCCTTCGCGAGCAAGCCCGCTCCCACAATGTCTCCATTTCAAGCCGAACTGGGCATCAAGACAAAAAAAGCCCCGCATCTCTCAATGCGGGGCTTTTTCATTCAACGCCGGATCAGTTGGCCGTCACGACCGCCTGACCGCTCATTGCCACGTCCAACAGCTCGCGGTTGGCGACCGCGTACATGGCGTAGTCGGTACCGCTGGCAGCACGGATGTCCACCAGCATGGCACGCCAGCGCTCGACCATTTCGTGGTGCTGCTCCAGCCACAGTGCCAGGCGAGTTTCCACGTCCTGGGCGCCATCGCCCTCTTGCAGGACCGAGATGGTGATCGCCCGCTGTTGCCAGTCGACATCATCACGGAACGCTTCACGGGCCAGTGCCTGCCAGTTGTTTTCCACCGGCAGTGCGCTGATCTGTTGCAGGTACCAGGTGATGTCCAGGGCGCTGCCCACGGCGAAGTAGGCCTTGGCCACATCGGCGGCGTTCTGGCCAGTGACGTCGGCCGCCTCGATGATCGGCAACAAGGTGTACAGGTGCGTGGTGCCGGCAACCATGCGCGCCAGCAGTTCCGGCACACCAGCGGCCACGTAGGCCTGGTAGCGGGTCTGCCAGCCTTCGCGGGTCGGACCTTCCAGCAGTTCGTCGAGCTTGAGGCCCAACGCGGCCAGGTGCGGACCGAAGTGCGCGACGTCACGGGCAGCGTTCTGCTCGTTGCGGCGGCTGCGCAGGAACCAGCGCGTGGCGCGACGACCCAGGCGCATCAACTCGTCCATCAGCTCCAGTTGCACGTCGGCCGAGACCTGGTGGTCCAGGGCTTCGATCTGACGGAACCAGTGCGGGAGGTGGAAGATATCCCGAACGATGACATACGCACCCGCCACGTTCGCCGGGCTCATGCCCGTCGACTCCTTGAGCCGCTGAACGAAGGTGATGCCCATGTGGTTGACCAGGTCGTTGGCGATCTGGGTGCTGACGATCTCGCGTTTCAGGCGATGGCGACGCATGGCCTCGGAGAACTGGCTCACCAGCGTCGGCGGGAACGCGGTTTCCATGTCCCGGGTCAGGTAATCGTCGTCCGGTACCAGGGAGTTGAGCAGCGCTTCCTTGAGGTCGATCTTGCTGTAGGAGATCAGCACCGACAGTTCGGCACGGGTCAGGCCATGGCCCGCCGCGACGCGCTCGTTGATCGCCTCTTCAGCCGGCAGGAACTCGATGGCGCGATCCAGCTTGCCGCGGCCTTCCAGATCGTTCATCAGGCGCTTGTATTCGGCGATCCGCACGAAGGCACGGCGCGCCGCCAGGGACAGGGCCTGGGTCTGCTTGTAGTTGTTGCCCAACACCAGGCTACCGACTTCGTCGGTCATGCTCGCCAGCAACTGGTTGCGTTGCTTGTCGGTCATGTCGCCGGCCTGCACCACTTCGTTGAGCAGGATCTTGATGTTCACTTCGTGGTCGGAGCAGTCCACGCCGCCCGCGTTGTCGATGAAGTCGGTGTTGGAACCGCCGCCATTGAGGCCGAACTCGACGCGACCCAGTTGGGTCATGCCCAGGTTGCCGCCCTCGCCCACGACCTTGCAGCGCAGTTCGTTGCCGTTCACGCGCAGCGCATCGTTGGCCTTGTCGCCGACATCGGCGTGGCTTTCAGTGCTGGCCTTGACGTAGGTGCCGATACCGCCGTTCCACAACAGATCCACTGGCGCCTTGAGCAAGGCGTTGAGCAGCTCGGTCGGGGTCAGCTTGTCGGCCTTGATGTCGAAGCGTTCTTTCATCTGTGGCGAGATGGCGATGCTTTTCGCGCTGCGCGAGAAGATACCGCCGCCTTCGGACATGATGCTGGCGTCGTAGTCGCTCCAGGCCGAACGCGGCAGGTCGAACAGGCGCTGGCGCTCGGCAAAGCTGCTGGCCGGCTCCGGGTTCGGGTCGATGAAGATGTGCAGGTGGTTGAAGGCCGCGACCAGTTGCAGCTTGTCGGACATCAACAAGCCGTTGCCGAACACGTCGCCGGCCATGTCGCCAACGCCCACCACGGTGATGCTGTCTTCCTGGACATTGATGCCGCGCTCGCGGAAGTGGCGCTGCACGCCGACCCACGCGCCCTTGGCGGTGATGCCCATTTTCTTGTGGTCGTAGCCAGCCGAACCGCCGGAGGCGAACGCATCGCCCAGCCAGAAGCCATAGTCGATGGCGATGCCGTTGGCGATGTCGGAGAAGGTCGCAGTGCCCTTGTCCGCCGCTACCACCAGGTACGGGTCATCGTCGTCATGACGCACGACGTTGGCCGGCGGTACCAGCGCGCCGTCCTTCAGGTTGTCGGTGATGTCCAACAGGCCCGAGATGAAGATGCGGTAGCAGGCGATGCCCTCGGCCGCGATCTCGTCCCGGCTGCCGCCCAACGGCAGGCGACGTGGCAGGAAACCACCCTTGGCGCCCACCGGCACGATCACCGAGTTCTTCACTTGCTGGGCTTTTACCAGGCCCAGCACTTCGGTGCGGTAGTCTTCTTCACGGTCGGACCAGCGCAGGCCGCCGCGGGCAACGTTGCCGAAGCGCAGGTGCACGCCTTCGACCCGTGGCGAGTAGACGAAGATCTCGAACTTGGGTACCGGTTTCGGCAGTTCCGGGATCAGGTGCGGGTTGAACTTGAAGCTGAAGTAGGACTTGTTCTGGCCGTTGGCGTCGGTCTGGTAGAAGTTGGTCCGCAGAGTGGCCTTGATCAGGTCCAGGTAGCGACGCAGGATGCGGTCTTCGTTGAGCACCTGGACGTCGTCCAGGGCCGAGAGAATCGCTTGCTCCAGGCGCAGCTGCTTGTCTTCCAGGTCATCGCCAGTGAGTTTGCGCGCCAGGTAGAAGCGGGTCTTGAACAACCGGGTCAACTCGCGAGCGATGTCGGTGTGGTTGTTCAGGGTGCTGGCGATGTAACCCAGGTCGAAGCCCAGGCGGATCTGCTTCAGGTAACGGGCGTAGGCACGCAGCAGCGCTACGTCGCGCCATGGCAGGCCGGCGGTCAGCACCAGGCGGTTGAACGCATCGTTCTCGGCATCGCCACGCACGATGTGGACGAAGGCGTCCTGCAAGGTGTCGTTGAGTTGCTGGATGTCCAGGTCCAGGCCTTCGGCGGCGGTGAACGCGAAATCATGAATCCAGAACTCGCGGCCGTTGGTGTGGCGCAGGCGGTACGGGAACTCGCCCAGCACGCGCAGGCCGAGGTTTTCCAGGATCGGCAGCACGTCGGACAACGCCAGCGGCGTGTCGGCGTGATACAGCTTGCAGTGCAGCTCGCGCTGGCCGGAGACCTGGCCCAGCGGCTGGTAGAAGCTCATGACCAGCGGGTTCTTTTCGTTCAGGCTCAGCAGGTGCTGCATGTCGACCACGGCCGAGTGCGCGGCAAAGCGCTCGCGGTAGCCGGCCGGGAAGCCTTTCGGGAAATCCGACAGCACGTTGGTGCCCTGGGCTTCGCCGAAGCTTTCGACGACCAGGCTGGCGTAGTCGTCCTTCCAGCTGCGGCAGGCCTGCACGACTTCTTTTTCCAGCAAGACCGGATCGATGTCGAGACGGTTCTTCGGGTCCACTCGCAGGATCAACTGCACGCGAGCCAACACCGATTCGGAGAAGAAGGTCCAGAATTCGCAGTCCGAGGCCTTCAGGCGATCCATCAGCACTTGCTGGATCTTCTGGCGCACTTCGGTGGAGTAGATGTCACGCGGCACGTAGGCCAGGCAGTAGCAGAAACGGCCATACGGGTCTTTGCGCAGAAACACGCGGATCTTGTTGCGTTCCTGGATCTGCACGATGGACATGACGGTGCTGAACAGCTCGTCCACCGGGGTCTGGAACAGGTCGTCACGGGGCAGCACTTCGACCACCTGGGCCAGTTCCTTGCCCAGGTGCGCCTTGGCCTGGAAGCCCGAGCGACGCTCGATTTCCGCGACCTTGCGGCGGATGTACGGGATGACCCGCACGCTCTCGCCATACACCGAAGAGGTGTACAGGCCCATGAAGCGGCATTCCTTGATGACCTTGCCGTCGGCGTCGATTTCACGGATCGACACGTAGTCCGGGTAGGCCGGACGGTGTACGCGGCTCGGGTGTGCGGCCTTGGCGAACGACAGCGGCGTTGGTTCGCGCAGGTAATTGACGGCGTAGTCTTCGATGCGCAGGTCTTCGGCGGTCAGGCCGGCGCGCAGCAATTTGGTCAGGCCGAGGAACGAATCGGGGTTGTATTCGATGTGGCCACCATCGGCCTCATCGCGAACCACGAACTCTTCGTAGCCCAGGAAGGTGAAGTGGTTACCCACCAGCCATTCCAGGAAGCTCTTGATCTCGCTCTTTTCATCAGCGTCGATGGCGTAGGCGCTGCTGTCCAGGCTGTCGAGGATTTCCTGGACCTTGGCTTTCATCGGTTCGAAGTCAGCCACGGCCACGCGCACTTCGCCCAGCACTTGCTCAAGTTCCTTGCTCAGGACGTTGAGTTCGGCGGCGTTGGCGCAGCGGTCGATCTCCAGGTACATCAACGACTCTTGCAGGATGCCGTCGCCCTGGGTGCCTTTTGGCAGGATTTCCAGCAACTCGCCCTTGCTGCCGCGACGCACGCTCAGCACGGTGGTTTGCAGGGTATGGATGCTGTAGCCACGACGGTTCAGCTCGGTGCGGACCGAGTCCACCAGGAATGGCAGGTCGTGGTGCAGCACTTCCACGGCCGTGTGGGTCGACTGCCAGCCGTGGCGTTCGTAATCGGGGTTGTAGACGCGCACCTGCGGTTGCGTGTGGTCGAAGCGCTCAAGCAGGCGCCAAGCAGACAGGGTGCAGCCGGCAAGGTCGGACAACCGGCGCTGGGTAAGTTCATCGAGGGAAATAATGCCGAAGAATTGTTCAGCGAACAGCGCCACTTGTGGCAGTGCCTGTTCACTGATGTGCTGCGCCAGTGCCGCTTGCAGTTGGTGCTGGAAGTCGGCTTTGCTGGCTGCGGTGAAGAACGCCATCTGTGGTACTCCGCTTGGGCTTGTTATTGATTGAAGCGTCGCGTGCAACCCCTGCGGGGCTGTCGGCCATCCCGTTCCTGATTCTCGGGCAGAGGAAACAGGATGACAGGTGGATGAAGCTGGACAGGACCGGCAGGTCACATCCTTTTCCATGTAATTTCATGTCATGGACACCTGCAAAAACCACTCCGGGGTGGTCTTTGCAGGTGCACATCCGTTGCGCAGCTTAACGAGTGCGACAATGTGCCTGCTTGCAGCGCTGCGACATATTCGGTCATCGGCAAGCTAAACCGCCGGTGCGCACCGAACAACCCTAGCAGGCTGGGGACCAAACGGCACCCCAAGGCGGTAAACCTGCAGAAAATCCTTCAGGCTGGCAGAATCCACTTTTCGCACCCCGCAGGTGCACTCGATCCTGGAGCCATCACCATGCAAATGACCACCGCCCTTCTGATCGCCAACCCGTGCGACGACGAAGAAGACAACATGGCCATGCTCTGCTGCCACAGCGCCCAGGGCGAAATGTTCCTGATGACACGCTACCCCGACGAAGACGAACTGGAAATCACCCTCGATGGCGAGCCTTCGACGCTGGACGGCGTGAAGGTCACGCTCAGCCCTACCCGCTTGCTGATTGAAATTGCCCCGGCGGATGCCGATGCGCTCAATGGCGACGATGTGCTGGAGATCACCCACGACACCGATGCGGCGGACCTGGCGGAAGTGGAACTGACGTTGCAGAACATCCTCAAGGGGACGGGGACCTATATAAGCCAGCTCTGACTCCAAAAGCGCCGCACCGCTGTGGCGAGGGGATTTATCCCCGCTGGGCTGCGAAGCGGCCCCCGAACCAGGCAACTCGGTGTGCCAGGAAGATTGAGTTCACAGCTTTAGGGCTGCTGCGCAGCCCAGCGGGGATAAATCCCCTCGCCACGGGATCAGTGAATCAGCTTTTATTCGTCTTTCTGCACCAGATTGCCGTCAGCGTCATAGACCAGGTACTCGTCATCGTTCTTCGGATCCCTCACGTAGTAACGGGCCTCATTGCCGTTATCCGGCACCTTCATGCTGGTGTAGGAGCCCAGTTCCTTGATCACCTTGTTGTTCTGACTGATCAAGACCAGCCCGGAACCACCCCCGGCCCGAATGGCCGCGGCGTAACGGGTCTGGAACGCGTTGATCTGGTTGTAATCCAGCGGGACCTGCAATCTGCCCGTCAGGTCGATGGCGCCATAGCTGCCATCGCGTCCGACCACCGCCATGCCGTTGGAAAACGGTTCCACCTCGTCATACGGTAACTTGATGGGCAACCGCATCCCCTGGCGATTGATAAAAGCAAACTTCCTGCTTTTAGCGTCCTGCACCAACAGCGGTTGTTGCCCGACAAACCGGCCTATCACGTTGTCACCCTGCAGGTTGATCCGTTTACCTTCCAGGTCGAAAACATCCTGGCGGCTCCGATCGGCGGAGCTGGCGTAGAGCAAACCCGCGCTGTGCTCGATACCCGAGAATTGCGTGGGCAGGATCTGCTTGCCATCCAGGGTATAGGCACCGTACAGGCCTTCCGTGACATCGGTTCGCATGCCGAGACGGGCGATGAACAGGTTGTCGGTCACGGAGGGGTTGACGAATTTCATCGGCAATACGAAACGGTGACTCCTGGCATCGTAGAGCCCATACGGACCGTTGGTTTCACGCTCCACCAACAGCAGGCCATTGCTCAACGCCTCGGCGATGTTTTCGAACGGCAGGTCCACGAGCTTGTTGCTACCGGCAGGAAAATAGGCGAGCTGGCTGCGCAACGCCTGCCAGTCCGAGTCCGGGTCGCTGGACTTTTCCGGGGAAAACAACGTGTAGGTATCGGCCACCTGGCTATCTTGCACCTGCACCCAACGGGGCTTGATCAACCACTGGCCGGCCTGGTCGATGAAGCCGTAGCGCTCGGCCTTGCGGTCCAAGGCGATGTACCGCGCTTGTGCTGCCAGGACGTTGTCGACCTGGGTGAACTCAGCGGTGTTGTCCTCCATCGGATCGAGCACATGGATGACGATACGTTGTGGGGTGGCCTCGAATTGATAGTCGACCTCGGTGTTTTTCAACGGCCCCACCTGAGCGGTCAGCGACTGGGTCAAGCGCTCCACCTGCTGTTGCACCGCCTGGCCGGTCTTGAGCTGCTTGAGATCGTCCTTGGTCTGCAGCAGCGCTTTGTAATAGTCATGCAACGCCGCGATATCGCTGTCGGAGGGAAACGCCCGGGAGTTATTGCCGTTGCTGTAGAGCGCCTTGCCCGCGTCGTCCAGCCCCTGCACCACGAAGGTCGACATTTTCGGCGTACTCAAGCGCACAGAGGCGCTGCCATCACCCAGGGCAGTGAGCTGGAAGGACTGACCGTCGTCCAGGGTCACTTTCGGGTGATCCTTGTCCAGCACCACTTTCCTGAACGCCGGATAGCTGCGGTAAGCGACCGTCAGGCCAAGACTCGCCAGCGGCTTGTTCACCGAAAGTGCAAAGGCATCATGGGACGCGATCATGTCGTCGGACTCGACCTTGGGCGGCGCCTTGAGATCGGCGAAGGTTTTTTCGCTGCCATCGCGAAAACGCAGGCGCTGCGGCAGGTACTGCTCGGCCGCCGGCTCATCCGGCGGCGCGGCGCGCTTCCAGAGCGGATCAAGGCTGCTGGTGTCGAGCCTCACTTCGGAACCGTCGGCGAATAACCTCTGGGCAAAACGCAGGTTCTGGATCGACGCCAGTTCAGCCTTCAGTTGCGCGCTGGTGAACGGGACAAACAGCGGCTCGTATTGCAACGGCTGCTCGTCGGCGGGCCCGGTCGTCTCGACGGTCAGGCTCAGTTGCACATCACTGACCAACTCCAGGGACCTGAGGCTTTCACCGGCGTCCTGAATCAAATAATTGAGGCGTTTCTCCACCTCGGGCGGTGCCAGCGTGCCGATGTCTTCCATGCCCCCTTCGTTCAATTGCGCGGCGGCGAAGCCTTCATCGGCCGGCGCGCCGCTATGGCGGAACAGGTAATAGGACGTACAGCCCACCACCAACAAGGTCACACTCAGTATCGACAGCAATCTCAAACGAGGCTGGGTAAAGTTCATGGAGGCTTCGGTCGTAAGGGGTTGGGGAAGGCAGGCAGCTAACCACATGGCCTTACGCGCTGCAAATCGCCTGGAGGGGCCGGTTCTGTTACTTCGGCATGCCGACACCCGGGATCAAACCCAGATTCCCACACGCGCATCCTACTGATCATCAAGAACAAGCCTACATCGGCATCGGAAGTTGCACTCTGGCCCTCCCAAAAGCTCACTGCTATTAATTATGCACCTGCGAAATAAACACGCAAATCACGGACGATCGTATCCATCCTATGCAAACGCTCATTAGAACTGCCTGCAAAAAACATACGCTCCTTCTGGTATGCACCCTTGCAACAATCATAGCGCTCAAGCTCATCGCACTCGCCCCACCTTTACTTCTGGGGACCATTGTCGACACCTTGTACGGTGAGAAACACGAAACAGCCAACATATTGCTCGCGCTTACGGCTGGCCTTGCTCTCGCTGGGTGTGTTCAGGCAATTATCAGCCCGCTACAGACCCATTGCCTATCCAAGCTCGTCCAGCAAACTGTCATGGCCGCATCCATTGAGTGGCTGGCAAACCTTATGCGCAAGGAGTTCGCCCGGTTCAATGCATGGCGAATCGGTCATTTCATAAAGTCTGTCGAGCGCGGAATTACCGCTCACGAACAACTATTGACGTTTTTTGTCACCGTCGGACTGCCGTTGTGCTTGGAGTTCTTGATCGTTGGCGGTGCTTTTTTTTACATGGGAGGCAGTGAAGTTTTTGTGAGCATGACTGGTTTAGGAATTATCTACCTGATTGTCGCCCACAAAATTATCAAATGGCGCAGGAAGCACATTGACGCTGTCAACGAGCAGGAAGATGAATTGAGCGCCCATTTGTACAACACGCTCAATGCCGGTAAAGCAATAAAGCTGGAAAACGCCGAGCCTACCGCCACACAGCCGCTAAACGAGGCCTTCAAGCGCTACGCCAATGCTGCGGTGACCGCAGCAACCTCGGGTGGCTTCTTGAGCGCTGCCAAGATTCTGTTCGTCAGCCTCTCCACGGGCGGATTACTGGGATGGGGGGTTGTCGATCAACTGTCGAGCCAGCCCAGCATCAGTGTCGGACAACTGGTAGCCATTTTTTCCATTGCAGGCAGTTACTTACTCAATATCGTCGCATTAACGGAGGGCTATCGCATGATGGACCAGTTTCTTGCCGACCAGCGTCGACTTCAAAGCCTGCTTTCGCTCCCAAACTTTGACCACTGTGATCGGCAATTGGAAGTCATTTTTCGGGGGGCATCGACATTGACTCTCGATCAGTGCGTAGTGACCGAAAATGGCGACGTTCGGTTATCGATCACACAAAGCCTGAGATTTATTCAAGGTCAATCAGTGGCGATCATCGGTCAGAGCGGTGCAGGCAAGTCTACCTTGCTGGAACTCCTCGCTGGTTTGGATCAAGAAACGCGAAATCAGTTGAGCATCGATGCAACTCCCGTTTCACAACTGAACCCTCGCCTCCACTTGAATGCATTGCGGTACTGCCCTCAGCAGCCTCGCTTCCTGGAGGGTCCTTTTGAAAAGTCGGTTCTGTTTGGCGCTGAAACGTCGCCTCATCTCGATCAGGCAATACGAAAACTGCAGCTACAGGATATTGTTTCTGAGCGGACCATCAGTGAGCACGCCTCGAATATCTCCGGAGGCGAAGCCAAACGCCTATCGCTGCTGCGCCTGATCAACAAGCCCGGAAAATTCAATATGTTCGACGAGCCAAGCGCATCCATCGAACCCAGGCTGACCACGCCCCTTTGGGACCTTTTATTCGACGTTTTTGCCGGGCAGGGGTTGATATGTGTCACCCATGACGTTGACCACCTGCATCGGTTTGACCGGGTCATTGTGATGCATGACGGGGCAATCGTGGAGGATGGCCCGTGGCGGGATCTGATCGATACGCCAGCAATCAGGCTGCTGGTGGATGAGATTCGGATGCAAAATTAGCGAAAATATGAGGTACCAGATCTACTACGGTAATCGCGAGCAGGCTCGCTCCCACACTGGATCGGCGGCGTGCCTTGACCCCGCACCCACCGCCACTCCCTCTGTGGGAGCTGAGCTTGCTCGCGATAGCGGTGGGTCAGGCTGCATTGAAGTTGAAAGTGCCGTCGCCATCGCGAGCAAGCTCGGCTCCCACACTGATCTCGGGTGTTCATGGAGTCGGTGTCCACTGCCAATCCCTGTGGGAGCTGAGCTTGCTCGCGATAGCGGTCTGTCTGAGACGATGCTGCTGGATGTATCGGCCTATTCGCGAGCAAGCCCGCTCCCACACCAGATCCAAACCGATCACAAATCCGCACGCCAGACAAAATCCCGTTAGTCGCCACCCCCCGCCATGCATTAAAGTAACGCCCCCAGCCCCGGCGTTATCCGAACGCCTGGGGCCACCCTTTCCAGGAACAGTCACCGATGGAACATCGTGAAGCGCTGCTTGCGCTGCGAACCTTTCTTTCAACGCAGATTCTCGGCCAGGAAAAACTCATCGAGCGCCTGCTCATCGCCCTGCTTGCCGACGGCCACATGCTGGTGGAAGGCGCGCCGGGGCTGGCCAAGACCAAGGCCATCAAAGAGCTGGCCGAAGGCGTCGAAGCGCAATTCCATCGTATTCAGTTCACCCCCGACCTGCTGCCCGCCGACATCACCGGTACGGAAATCTACCGCCCGGAAACCGGCAGCTTCGTGTTCCAGCAAGGGCCGATTTTCCATAACCTGGTGCTGGCGGACGAAATCAACCGCGCCCCGGCCAAGGTCCAGTCGGCCTTGCTCGAAGCCATGGCCGAGCGCCAGGTCAGCGTCGGGCGCAGCACCTATGAACTGTCGCCGTTGTTCCTGGTGATGGCCACGCAGAACCCGATCGAGCAGGAAGGCACCTACCCGCTGCCCGAAGCCCAGCTCGACCGGTTCCTGATGCACGTCAAGATCGGCTTTCCCGATGCCGCGGTGGAACGCCGCATCCTCCAGCAGGCCCGGGGGGAAGCGCTGAACGGCGAGACCAAGCCCGAACGCCGCGTGAGCCAGCAGGCGATCTTCTCCGCACGCAAGGAAATCCTCGGGTTGTACATGGCCGACGCCGTGGAGGAATACCTGGTGCAACTGATCATGGCCACCCGCAACCCGGCCAAGTTCGACCCGGAAATGGCCGAATGGATCGCCTACGGCGCCAGCCCACGGGGTTCCATCGCCCTGGACCGCTGCGCCCGTGCCCACGCCTGGCTGGCCGGACGCGACTTTGTCAGCCCGGAAGATATCCAGGCCGTGCTGTTCGACGTGCTGCGCCATCGCATCATTCTGTCGTTCGAAGCCGAGGCCGCCGGCATCGACCAGGACCGGGTCGTGCAGCGGATTCTCGACGTCGTCGCTGTCGCTTGAGCATGCACCATGAATAACCCTCTGGCGCCCGCACCGGGCATCCGCGTCAGCCTTTCGGAGCTGATCGAGATGCGCCATCGCGTGCGCGAGGTGCAGTTATTCTCGACACCGGGACAGCGCAGTCCGCTGATCGGCCTGCATCACTCCAAGTTGCGCGGACGCGGGGTCGATTTCGACCAGGTGCGGGTCTACCAGGCCGGCGACGACGTACGCACCATCGACTGGCGCGTTACCGCCCGGACCCAGGAGCCCCACACCAAACTGTTCCATGAAGAACGCGAGCGACCGATCTTCATCATGATCGAGCAAAGCCACCGGCTGTTCTTCGGCTCGGGGCTGGTGTTCAAGTCAGTGCTCGCCGCCCAGGCCGCCAGCCTGATCGGCTGGGCCGCGCTGGGGCACAACGACCGGGTCGGCGGCCTGGTGTTCGGCAACAACACCCATTACGAGGTCAAGCCGCGGCGCAGCAAACAGAGCCTGCTGCAATTGCTCAACCGGCTGGTGCGGGTCAACCAGTCGCTGCACACCGAGGCCGAGCCGGACCGCGACTCGTTTGGCATCGCCCTGCGTCGGGCCCGGGAAGTGCTACGACCCGGCAGCCTGGTGATCGTGATTTGCGACGAGCGTGCGTTGTCCGACAGCGCCGAGCAGCAACTGAGCCTGCTGTCGCGCCATTGCGACCTGTTGCTGCTGCCGCTGTCCGACCCGTTGGATCACGCCTTGCCCGCCGCCGGCTTGCTGCGCTTCGCCCAGCGTGGCGCCCAACTGGAACTCGACACCCTGAATTTCGAACTGCGCCAGGCCTATCGCGCCCAGGCCGAGGCGCGCCAGGAGCGCTGGGAATTGCTGGCGCAGAAACTGCGGATCCTGATGATGCCCCTGAGCACCCAGGGCGACATGGTCGAGCAACTGCGCGAATACCTGAACCCCAAGCGGGCCGGAAAAAGCCGATGAGCAGCCTCGATCAATTACAGCCACTGATGGCCCCGCCTCCCATCGGCTTCTGGCCGCCCGCACCGGGCTGGTGGTTGCTGCTGGTGGTGTTGCCGTTACTGGGCCTGGGACTGTGGCAATTGCGCCGGTTCATTCCCATCCAGCGCACCACCGCCCGCAGCGAACAACCCCTGGACCCGGTGCGCCTGGCCGCCCTGGCCGAACTCGCCCGGCTGCCCAAGCCCTACGACGGTGCACCGGCCGGTGCCTGGCTGCAACAGCTCAACGGGCTGCTCAAGCGCCTGTGCCGCAACCACTATCCTTACAGCCAGAGTCACACCCTCAACGGGCGCAAATGGCTGGCCTTCCTGGATAACCGTTGCCCGGCCGCCGGCCTGACGCGCTGGATGATATTGGTGGAAGGCGCCTACAAACCCGAATGCAAGCTCGATGACAAAGCCATCGCCGGCCTGACCCAGGCAGTCGAAATCTGGATTCGCAAACATGTTTGAGTTCGCCTGGCCGTGGGTTTTTGCCTTGTTGCCGCTGCCCTGGCTGATGCGCCTGGTGCTGCCGGCGGCCGACAGCGGCGAGCCGGCGCTCAAGGTCAGTTTCCTCGGGGACCTGGAAGGCCTGGTGGGCCGGCGAGCCCGGGCCAATCTGCCGACCTGGCGGCAACAGTCGCCCTTCATCCTGCTCTGGCTGCTGTTACTGATCGCCGCGGCCCGACCGCAGTGGTTGGGGGAACCCTTGCCCATCGCCGCCAGCGGCCGCGACCTGTTGGTGGCAGTGGATGTCTCGGGTTCCATGGACTTTCCCGACATGCACTGGAAGGACGAAGAAGTCAGTCGCCTCGCGCTGGTCCAGCATATGCTCGGGGATTTTCTCGAAGGCCGCGAAGGTGACCGGGTCGGCCTGATCCTGTTCGGCAGCCAGGCCTACTTGCAGGCACCACTGACCTTCGACCGCCGCACCGTGCGCCATTGGCTCGATGAGGCACGCATCGGCATCGCCGGCAAGAATACCGCCATCGGCGACGCCATCGGCCTGGCCCTCAAGCGCCTGCGACAGCGGCCGGCCCACAGCCGCGTGTTGATCCTGGTCACCGACGGCGCCAACAATGGCGGCGAAATCGACCCACTGACCGCCGCGCGACTGGCCGCCGACGAAGGCGTGAAAATCTACCCGATCGGCATCGGTGCCGACCCGGAACAGAGCGGCACGGCGGGCTTTCTCGGCGTCAACCCGAGCCTGGACCTGGACGAGGCGGCCCTCAAGGACATTGCCCAGGCCACGGGCGGTCGTTATTTTCGTGCCCAGGATGGTGAGCAATTGCTGGCGATCAAGACCACCCTCGACCAACTCGAACCGGTGACCCAGCAACCGACCCAGGCGCGCCCTGCCCAGGCGCTGTATCACTGGCCCCTGGCCGTTGCACTGCTGTTGAGCATGTTGCTGGTGGCCCGCGCACGCTGGCCGGACAATCCGTTGCAGCGCCTGTTCAACCAGCCGCTGTTCCAGCCGGCCCAACACACCGAGTGGCGCCAGCGGCTCAAGCGCCTGCGCTTGCGGAGGCGTCGATGATCGCCCTCTGGCCACACTGGCTGCGCCCCTGGTTCGTGTTGCTGCTGCCGTTGCTGGGCTGGTTGCTCTGGCAACTGTGGCATCGACAGAAACGCGTGGGCCGCTGGCAGATGATCTTGCCGCCCGCCTTCCACGCCGTGCTGCTCAGTGGCGGCAGCGGCCGGGAAAGCCGGCTGCCGTGGATTGCCCTGGGCCTGGGTTGGCTGTTGATCGTGCTGGCGTTGCTGGGACCGAGCTGGGCGCGGGTCGAACAGACCAGCCAGAAACCCGCCGACCCGCTGGTGGTGGTGCTGGAACTCACCCCGGAAATGCTCGCCACCGACGTCCCGCCCACGCGCCTGGAACAGGCCCGGCGCAAGGTACTGGACCTGTTGCAGAACCGCAGCGATGCCCAGACCGCAATCATCGTCTATGCCGGCAGCGCCCACACACTGGTGCCGCTGTCCGACGACCTGGCCACCAGCGCCAACCTGCTCGAAGCCCTCGCGCCGTCGATCATGCCCCAAGGCGGCCATCGCGCCGACCTGGCCGTCCACAAGGCCATGGCCCTGCTGGACCAAGGCGAACTCGGCCACGGTCGGATCCTGCTGATCGGTTCGTCGTTGAATGAACAGGAACGCCAAGGCATCCGCCAGATCCTCGACGGATCCGCCACGCAATGGCTGATGCTGGGTATCGGCACCCGCGAAGGCGCCCCGGTTGCCCAGGAAGATGGCAGTTACCTCAAGGATGCCCAGGGCGCGATCCTGGTGCCACGCCTGGATAGCCCGGGCCTCAAGGCCTTCGCCAATGAGTTGGATGGCCGCTACCGGCCAGCGCGGCTGGACGACAGCGACCTGCGCGGCCTGGGCCTGCTGGCCGGCCCTCGCCACTTGCGCAGCGACGGACAAACCTTGCGCCTGGACACTTGGGCCGACCAAGGCTATTGGCTGCTCCTGCCCCTGTTGCTGCTGGCCGCCTGCGCCGGGCGGCGAGGCTGGCTGTTTTGCCTGCCGCTGCTGTTCGTGCTGCCGCAAACCGGCCATGCCTTCGAGTTCCAGGACCTGTGGTTGCGCGCCGACCAACAGGGCCAGCACTTGCTCAAGCAGAAGCGTCCCGCCGAGGCAGCCACCCATTTCGAGGACAGCCAGTGGCAAGGCGTTGCCCTGTACGAAGCCGGCCAATACAGCGAAGCTGCCCGGCGCTTCGCCGAAGGCAACGACGCCCGCGCGCACTACAATCGTGGCAATGCCCTGGCCCGCAGCGGTGAGCTGGAAGCCGCACTGGATGCCTACGAACAAGCCCTGGAGTTACAGCCCGACCTGCGCCCAGCCCAAACCAACAAGACCTTGGTACAGAGCCTGTTGAACGAGCAGACACCACCGGCGCAGGAGCCCAAGCCCACCGAAAGCGAGGAACCGGGCCCCACCGAGCAAGCACCGGATGACGGTTCACCCAGCCAGTCTTCCGAACCGGGCCAGCCATCCACCGAGGCAACCGCGACGCCGGACGAATCCCAGCCTCCACGGACGGCACAACCGCCCACCGCCCAGGATGTGCCGGGCAGCGAGCTGCCGGACGAGCAGACCACCACCCCGCCGCTGCGTCCCGCCGCCGGCCAGCGCAATGAAGAAGAACAGCGCCAGGCAACGGAACAATGGCTGCGCCAGATCCCGGATAATCCGGGCGAGTTGCTCAGGCGTAAATTCTGGTATGAACAGCAAAGCCATCAGGCCCAGGGAAAAACCCAATGACCCGCTTCACCGCCTACCTCCTCGTTTTGCTGCTCTGGGCCTCTGGGACCCAGGCTGCACAGCTGACTGCCAGTGTGGATCGCAGCCGCCTGAACTCTGGGGAAACGGTGGAACTGACCCTGGAATCCAACGACGCCACCTTGTTCGGCAAACCTGACCTCGGCCCGCTCCAGGCCTTGTTCGATGTGCGCGGCACCCGCCAGGTCAACCAGTTGACGACCCTCGACGGTGAGAACCGCGCCACCACCCGCTGGATCGTGACCCTGCTGCCGCGCCGAAGCGGCACCGTGGTCATTCCGTCGCTGCAACTGGGTGAAGTAACCAGCCAGCCGATTACCCTGCAAGTGATCGAAAGCGAGACCCGCAACGCCTCGGAGCCCCTGGCGGCGGTGTTCATCGAGGCCAGCCTCGACCAGACCGAAGTGTATGTTCAGGCCCAGGCGATCCTGACCCTGCGTATCTACCATTCGGTGTCACTGTACGACGACAGCAGCCTGACGCCGCTGCACATCCCCGATGCCCGCACCGAACAGCTGGGCGAATCGCGCACCTATGAAAAAGTCATCAACGATGTGCGCCATGGCGTGATCGAACTGCGGTATGGCATCTACCCACAGCGCAGTGGCGAGCTGATGATCCCAGCCCAGGCATTCAGCGCCACCCTGGTCGAGCCGGTGGCCCAGGACGCCGTCCCTTCGGGCCCCAAACCCGGCCAATTGATGCGGGTCAGCTCCGAGCAACTGCTACTGAGCGTCAAACCCAAGCCTGCCAGCTACCCGGCCGACGTACCCTGGCTGCCCGCACGCAGCCTGTCCTTGAGCGAAAGCTGGAGCCCGGAACCGACCCACAGCCAGGTCGGCGATTCCCTGACCCGCAGCCTGACCCTGGAAGCCGAAGGCCTGGCCAGCGCCCAGTTGCCACCGCTGCCGGCCACCGAGATCAATGGCTTGCGGCGTTACCCGGACCAACCGGTACTCAGCAGCCGCAGCAGTGAGCGCGGGCTGGTGGGCAGCCGCGAAGACCGCGAGGCGCTGGTGCCAAACCGCAGCGGGACCATCGAGCTGCCACCGGTGGAAGTGGTCTGGTGGAACACCCTGGAAGATCACCTGGACCGCACCAGCCTTCCGGCGCGGACCCTGCAGGTGGCGAACAATCCGAGCCTGATGGTGGATACGCCGGCCGGCACGACGCAGATTGTCACGACGGTCGACAGCGAGACCCTGTGGTACTGGCAACTGAGCACCTTCCTCCTCGCCTGCACGACACTGCTCGGCTTTGGCTTGTGGTGGCGTGCCCGTTGGCAACCGGCGATCCTGCGCTCGACCCAGGCCGGACCGAGCCCGCGCACCCTGCTGGACGACCTCAAGCGCGCCTGCCTGGCCAACGACTCCCACGCCACCCGCCAGGCCCTCGACG